>JAIOWY010000021.1:0-17547 GCA_021741845.1 Candidatus Nanopelagicales bacterium | reverse complement strand
AAGGGTGGGACGCTCTCACTGAGTGGTTTCAGCGCGAAGGAATCCTCAGGCAACGGTTCACCCTCGGTGAATCCGGAATCAACAAAACCTAACCACTCGTGCCGAACGCCCAGAATCTCCGCGGCCTGAGCCATTTCCCACTGACGAATCTGCAAAATCGCGTGCTGGTCGACTAACCCCTGCGCAGCCCCATTCAGAACATCGCCCCGCTCACCTCCGGTACAGGTGACCACCATCACCTCGATCCCCTCCTGTACATACTTTGCCGTGACTGCGGCGCCCTTACTTGATTCGTCGTCCGGGTGCGCATGGACGGCCATCAGGCGTAGTGGCTGGTCAGATTGATCAACAGGAGCTGCGGTGACGTTGTTAGTGGAGTCAAGCACGGGCAAAGTCTCTCACCTCACTAGTCTGCAACCATGCCGAGTCCCTTCCGCAAGGACCAACTATCCCCTGCCATGCAGGAACGGTATGGACTTGACCGGGGGCATGCCGCACGCAATAGCGTGATTGCACTCATTATTGCTGCTTTCGTCGGAATCCTGATTTTTGTCACGTACTCGTTGTCCCAGCAGTCCATTCAATTTCGCCTGCTGTCCTGGAGCGATCTGAGCGCCGAGCGCGTCGACGTCACTTTTGAGTTGCGTAAGCCAGCAGATGTCGCTGCACTCTGCATTGTTCGAGCACAGGATCGAAACCGAATAGACGTGGGTTACGCCGAAGTCGTTATTCCAGCAGGAGACGAGTACAACCAGGTGACGTACTCATTACGAACACTGGCGCCGGCATACACGGCCGAATTACTCACGTGTGTACCTAACGGAGACCCCATCCGAGTTCCCGGACCGCAATTCCCTGCTGGCGTTGCGCCGCCCGTTCAACCATGGTCGGAATGACCGTTTCGTATTAGAGTCATCTCCATGACTGACGTTACGTGGCTTACCCAAGAGGCTCATGACCGTTTGAGTGCCGAACTCGCCGACCGCGAGGGGCCGAAGCGCGTTGAAATCACTAAACGGATTGAAGCGGCCCGCGAGGAAGGTGACCTCAAGGAAAATGGGGGCTACCACGCCGCTCGTGAGGAACAAGGCAAGAATGAAGCGCGAGTGCGTCAACTTAAACAACTTTTAGAAAGCGCTCAGATTGGTGTTCCCGAATCCGCGGCGGATGAGGTATCCCACGGGAAAGTAATCACTGTTCGACTTGTCAATTTCGACGAAGAAGAAACCTTTCTTCTCGGTAGTCGCGAGGAAGCTGCGCATGCCTCCATTGATGTGTACTCGCCGACTTCGCCATTAGGCGCAGCCGTCCTTGGTAAAAAGGTCGGTGACTCAACCAGCTATACCTTGGCCAACGGCAAGGAAATGCAGGTTGAGATCCTCAAGGTCACCGACTACTAGCGCGACGGTATTTGCGTACGGCTAACGGCGCAAAAATGCCAATCACCACAAGGCACGTTAAGACCGTGTACAAAATGGGATTGTCCAAAGACCAGTAGCCCGTCTCAGCGCCCGGTGGGTACCCGGTGGGGTTGCCAAAAAGTTCACGCGTGGCCAGCACGAGGGAAGAAATAGGATTGTAGGCCGCAAAAACTTTGAGGAATGCGGGCAATCCATCCAGCGGCACAAATGCGTTGGACAGGAACGTGAGCGGGAACAGCCAAATTAAACCCGCAGTATTCGCAGTCTCCGTATTGGGAACCGACAGACCAATGAATGCTCCAACCCATGTGACCGTGTATGCAAACAGCAACAAGAGTAGGTAGGCATACAGCGCATTGAGTAGACCGTCGTTGATTCGCCACCCGACAATGTATCCCGTCACACTGAGTACCGCGAGAACAAGGATTTGGCGCAGTGCGTTAGCCAGAGTGTTACCAATCAGTGCCGCTGATTGGGACATGGGCAGTGCGCGATACCGATCGATGATCCCCTTTTGCATTGCTTCGGCCAAGCCCACCGTGCTCGCTGCCGCGGCAAAAGCAACCGTCTGGCCAAAGATTCCAGGCATTAAGTACTGCCGATACAGGCTTGCATCCGCAGCGGTGCCTGGTTCAGCACCCGGAATAGGAATGGCTCCACCGAAAACATAGGCAAAGAGCAACACGAAAATAACGGGCTGAATCAACTGGAAGAACAGTGCTTCAGGGATGCGGAATGACGCCAGTATCGTGGAGCGAGCAATCACCACGGAGTCGTGAAATGTCCACCCGAGCAACGGCCGTTTCATGGCCTCCGGGGTCGGTGAGGTCAACTGCGGAAGTGTTGTGTTGGTCATCTGCGTCCCCTTCTCCCGCGCCCGGTGGCCGGTGCAGGTGATTCATCTTCAGCACCGTGCCCGGTGAGAGCCAAGAAAACGTCGTCCAGGGTTGGCCGGCGTAATGAAATATCGGCAATCTCAATCTGGGCTGTGTCCATAGCGCGAACTGCCTCAACAAGCACCCGGGATCCGCCGCTAACCGGCCCGGAAACAGTGGACTCGTGGATCAGTGATTCTCCGCCGAAAACAGATGTGAGCACTTGTTGCGCTTGGTCCACTAGTTCTGGTCGGGTAACGGTGACTTCAAGTCGGTCACCACCGATCTGATCCTTGAGCACCTCCGCCGTACCGTGGGCGATCACGCGACCGTGGTCAATCACCACAATGTCGTTGGCTAATTTATCGGCTTCTTCCAAGTACTGAGTGGTGAGCAAAACAGTTGTTCCCTCAGCAACCAGGCTTTCAATGACACCCCAGAGCCCTAGACGTGATCGCGGGTCAAGGCCCGTGGTTGGTTCATCGAGAAAAAGAATGCTGGGCTTGGCAATCAAACTGGATGCGAGGTCAAGGCGGCGGCGCATACCACCGGAATACGTTTTCGCCGGACGGTCGGCCGCGTCAACTAGATCAAACCAGGTGAGTAACTCCTCGGATCGATCCTTCACGTATTGCGGAGTCAGGTGATACAGATCCCCGAACATTTTGAGGTTCTCACGCCCGGTCAAGAACTCGTCCACCGCGGCGTACTGACCGGTCAGGCCAATGCTGTGCCGAACCTGGTCGGCTTGTTTGACAACATCAAATCCGTTAACAAATGCCACGCCTTCTGTCGCCTTCAACAGGGTGGACAAAATCCGCACTGTGGTGGTTTTCCCTGAACCATTAGGACCGAGCAGCCCAACTACCTGTCCTCTCGGAACTACTAAATCAAGACCATCAAGTGCTGTGACGTCGCCAAATGTTTTAACCAAACCTTCAGCGCGAACTGCATAATCGTTCGACATGCGGGCAGCCTAGCGTTAGAGCTCGGTTACTTCGAATCCCTGTTCGCGTATAGCCGCCAGCACTGCATCCGCATGCTCACGGCCACGAGTCTCTACTTGGAGATCAATTTCCACCTCATGAACTCCGAGTGTTGGATCGATTCGGTTGTGGTCCACTTCAACAACATTGGCTGACATTTCTTGAACTATTCGCAGCAAGGAAGCCAAACTCCCCGGCGCGTCAGGGACCTGTACCTGCATGGTCAGATAGCGGCCACCCGCGGTCATACCGTGACGAATGATTCGCAATAACAGGAGGGAGTCAACGTTCCCGCCGGAAAGAACCACGGCCACGGGCGGGGTGAAATGGGTCGGATCGGCCATCACTGCAGCGGTGGCTGCGGCACCTGCCGGTTCCACCACCATTTTCGCTCGCTCGAGCACGGAGAGCGCGGCATAGGACAACTCGTCCTCGCTCACCGTGATAATTTCGTCGACATTCTCCGAAATGATCGCAAATGGAATATCACCAGGACGGCCCACGGCAATGCCGTCAGCCATGGTGGACATTTTCTCTAATGCAATGGGCTTCCCCGCGGCCAGTGACGCCGGGTAGGCGGCAGCCTCTTCCGCTTGCACACCTATCACTGTGACGTGTGGATTCACTGACTTGATCGCCAAGGCAACGCCGGCGAGCAATCCTCCGCCACCTGTGCATAAGACCACGGTCGCAACGTCTGGGATTTTCTCCATGATCTCCAGACCCAGCGTGCCTTGCCCCGCGACAATGTCCTCGTGATTAAAGGGGTGAATCAGAATGGCACCGGTTCGATCGGCAAATTCCTGGGCTGCCGTCAGCGCCTCGTCGATTGACGTGCCAAAAAACTCAACATCTGCTCCGTACCCTTTAGTTGCCTCAACTTTGGGAATGGTCGCACCAATGGGCATGAACACCGTCGACTTGATGCCAAGGGTCTGTGCGGCAAGGGCGACTCCCTGCGCGTGATTACCCGCACTGGCCGCAACTACTCCCCGAGCTTTTTCTTCGGACGTCAACCGAGAAAGGCGGTTGAATGCACCACGAATTTTAAATGACCCAGCACGCTGGAGATTTTCTGGCACGAGATACACCGGACCACCGACCATTTCGGTGAGCCACCGAGCGTTGGCAATGGGCAGCTGGTTGATCACACCTGAGATGGTTTCTCGAGCCTGCTCAATGTCAGCTACGGTCACGTTGTGTGTCACCCGCGAATCATGGCAGGTGAAGGCGGTGGTGGGCTAGCGACTACCCGGTAATTGACCTCGGCCACCTGCAATGCCTGCGCGCTGAGCCAATTCAGCCCGTGATGCAGCTGATCGGCCGGCGCTTGCCGCAGAACCCGAGTTGGCTGAGGCCACTCCCGTGTATCCGCCCCAGGAACCGCGGGCTTGCGATGTGTTTCTATGAAAATCGGCCACAGTTTTTTCCTTGCTTTGCAGTACCAGCGCACCGGATTGGGTTCCGGGGTGCGCGGAATCATTACTGTGAATTGCTTCCTCTCGCCCCTGCGCCAACCTTTCCCCAATGCGGACCACGTAAGCGCGATAGAAGGCCGCGCGCGCGGTCTGGGCCGTGAACTCAATGCGGCGCCGTCGGTAACCACCCGCGGTTCGAACTCGACCGTCGAATTTCTCCCCGCGCCATGAACCTTGACGAACATAGTCGTTTCCCTGCGATGTCATTTGTACCGCGATGGATGCGAACAATGCTTGAACAGCATCGAGGTCACTGGGCATTCCATAACTGATGACATACGTGGAATCTCGCGCTACATCCACATGGGTGGAGTTAGCGTGGGCCACGACAACAAAGAGATTGACCAGATGTGTGTTGGCGCGTTTGCCTTTGTCGCCAATCGACACAGTCCTGCTAATGGGCATCACGTTCTCGCTCTGATGCGTGTGATCCCGGGCCGCAGCAAGATCAATACTGGCCAAGGTGGCCAGGAACTGAGCTTTGGTCAGATAGGCATCCGCCTCAGCCGGGTTGTCCGTGCGCTCCGCCTTAGCCAGAAGCGCCGCAATGCGCTCAATTCTCATGAGTCCCCAACTCAACCACCGAAATGGGCACTCCGGCCGCTTGGTATCCCGCCCGCAGGAGCAATTCCGCGGATGGCCCCAGCATGGTGCGCACGAGGTAGAGCATGTAGCCGGTGAATTCCCCACCGTGGGCGGCTACACCGGCACCGTGCGCCCACCAGGTGAGGTGATGCGCGCACTCATGCAATATGACACTCTCCCGCAACGCCCATTGATCAGCTGTTGGCAAGGCGATAGTGGTGGTGTCGTATTCATAATGTGCGCGACGAGCGCCTCGACGCTCACGCACCTGCGGAGTGCTCACTCCCGGGAATTGTGGGGTTATCTCTGACATGACAGCCTGTACATACTGAGTCACAGTGGCTAGCTCGCCGAATCGACGTTGTGTGGGTACGACCAATGCGCTTCCGAAAAAATCTACATCTCCACCACGATTGAGGAGTTCAGCGAATTGGTCCTCCGCACTGTAAACCGCCGACTTTGATCGATCGGTCACCGTGGGCATGGATCTATCCTGCACTCCAGCCCACGGAATGCACCAGAGGCATGATCAACATGTGGAAAATCACGCCGGTACAGTCTCCGGTGTGAACGAATCCCCTCAACCAGCATCTCGTTCACGCACCAGGAAACTCGGTGGCGCAATGCGCAGAACTCCACTATTAAAGGGGCTCCCCAAAGAAGTCGCGGTACTCACCGCTATCGCGTTCTTCGTGGCTATCGGATTTGGGATTCTCGCTCCAGCACTCCCCGTATTTGCCAAGTCCTTTGACGTGAGCGCACTCCAGGCCAGCGCTGTCATTTCCTCCTTTGCGCTCATGCGTTTCCTGTTCGCGCCGGTCGCAGGCGGCCTTGTTGATCGACTGGGCGAACGAATTGTTCTGACCAGTGGGTTACTGATTGTTGCTACCTCGAGTGCGATTGCTGGCTTTTCGCAAACCTATTTTCAACTCATTGCATTCCGAGGTATTGGCGGCATTGGGTCGTCCATGTTCACGGTATCCGCCATGGCTCTCCTGCTCCGAGTTGTTGACTCTGATCAACGGGGTCGAGCAGCAGGTGCCTTTCAAGGAGGCTTTCTCCTCGGCGGTGTCGCTGGCCCGGCACTCGGTGGGATCGTGGTGGCCATCTCCATTCGGGCGCCATTCTTTGTGTATGCGGCATCCCTCTTTGTCGCCGCCCTCGTCACCATGCTGTTTCTCACCAAAGCTCGGTTACATGATCGAGAGGAGCAGGTCTCCGAAGGACAATCGAGCAAACTCCAAGAACTTCGAACGGCACTGCGCAGCAAGGCGTATCAGGCAGCTCTGGGAACAAACCTCATTACCGGTTTCGTCTCATTCGGCCTGCGCAGCTCGATCGTGCCGCTCTTTGTGGTGGAGGGTCTGCAACGCGGACCTTCCCTCGCTGGGTTTGGATTCCTTGCCGCGGCTGCGGTGCAAGCAATCATGCTGCTCCCTGCCGGTCGCATGGCGGACACGGAGGGTAGACGAAAGGCGCTCTTATTCGGAAGCATTGCCACAGCAATTGGCATGGTCGCCTTGACCACCGCGGACATGGCTATTAACGGATTAGGCACCACCGCATTGCTCGGCACCGTCCTGTTCTTGGTCTCTATGGCTATTCAGGGGTTCGGGGCAGCATTCCTGGGCTCAGCACCCTCCGCTGTCGTGGGAGATGTCATGGGCGGGCGCAAAGGCGGAATTGTCGTCGCCACCTTCCAAATGATGAGCGATGTCGGAGCAATCATTGGTCCCCTGGTCGCCGGACTCCTTGTTGATCTTTTTGACTTTAACTGGGCATTTGCCGCGGGTGCTGCCCTGGCGCTTATTCCCATTGTGCTGGTGATCCGCATGCCAGAAACGCTCGCTCAACGGTCACCGGATACCCGACACGGTCCGGACCCCCAGGGCACAGCCGCTCCACATGACGTAGTCTGATCCGGTTCAGCCGAGATATCTAGTTCCACGAGAGGGGTAGGTCTTGCCGTCACGCGACAACCGCCCCACACGGGCGCCGCGCACGTGGGTCAACGCGCTCGTGGCGCTGGGGACGGTGCTGGCGCTGGTCGTGACCACGGCAGCATTCTTTGTCACCTCCACCCAATCCACTCCGGTACAAGCTGACCAAATCACCCCGGTGGCACAGCCCGGTGACATTCTGGCCAGTGATCTTCCAGAGGTAGAGCCTGCCGGACCGACCACCGCTGACATTAAAAATATTGTGTTTGTTCTGGCCGATGACCTGGATTGGAACCTGTTCAATCAGGTCCCACGCTTGGCTGCACTACAGGAACTGGGCATCACGTTCACTAACCACACCGTGACTGATTCCCTGTGCTGCCCATCTCGGGTGTCTATTTTGCGGGGGCAATACATTCACAACCACCGGGTGATTTCCAATATTGTGGAGACAGGTGGCGGCTGGCCAACATTCCGCGATCGCGGTGAAGAAAATGATTGCCTGCCCGTGTGGTTATCACAGGCCGGTGTGACCACTGCGCTCTTTGGAAAGTACCTGAACGACTACCCGAAGAAAGCAAAAGACGCCACCTATGTTCCACCAGGCTGGACGCAATGGGGAGTTCCTATTTCCCGTGGCGACTCGTACACCGGCTACAACTATGTACTCAATGACAATGGCCAACTGAAAAGATATGGAAGCCAGGAATCTGATTTTCTTAACGATGTCATTACCAACAAAGCCACTAATTTCATCAGAACGGCGCAGGAACCATTCTTCCTCGAATTGTCCACGTATAGCCCGCATAAGCCTGCACCCGTTGCCGAGCGCAACCGCAATAAGCAGGGCGGCACCGTGGCTCCACGTAATCCAACATATAACGCTTTTGGGGTGGACGAACCGTCCTGGCAAAAGGACAAACAAGCACTCGGTCCCAAGGTCCTGGCCAAAGCGGACCAGCAGTGGCGTAAGCGCGCGAAGTCCGCAGAGTCTGTCGCCGACTCGGTCGACGCTGTTATGGCCACCCTCAAAGCAACGGGGCGTGACGCCAACACGCTGGTCGTGGTCACGGCTGATAACGGTTACCACATGGCGGAACGCCGAATGTTCAAAGGCAAGCGCACTCCTTACGCCAGCGACACTGTCGTTCCCATGATTGTGATTGGCCCGGGGGTGCCGGCAGGCGTACGCGTATCTGACATGACGAGCACCATTGATCTGGCTCCCACATTTACTGATCTCTTGGGTGGGGTCACACCCACGTGGGTTGATGGCCGCTCCATTCGTTCATTCCTAGACACGGGGACTGCCCCGGAGAATTGGCGTGATGCAGCCCTGTCAGAAAGCCTGGGAATTTCCACACCTGAGGATCCTGATTATCAAAAGAATGCGCCGCCCCAGTACTTTGCCCTGCGCACACCCCAGTGGCTCTATGTGGAGTACAAGGACGGCTCGCGAACTCTCTATAACCGCGAAACAGACCCATATGAACTGGTCAACCTGATCAAGACAGCTGATCCTCTTCTCCTTGCCAGCCTGTCCCAACAGTTGAATCAGTTAAGTACATGCGCCGGCGACACGTGTCGGACCGCGGACACCTTCGAGCTTCCGCAACAAGTAGTGACTAATTAACCAACGGGCTGCTCGGGAATCGGCGAGTTATCTGTGTTGGTCACCAACACGCGGGCAAACTCATTGCCGTTCAACGTGACAACGAACCCTGGCTTGTGCCCGTAGACCGCATTAAAATCCTTGAGCCCCTCATAGCGGGTGGTGCCCAACATGATGACCCCTGGCAAGCCAGTTCCTGGTGCACGTATCCCCCGCACGTGACTCCAGAGATCGTCCACGCGAGCAATGTTGGTGATCTGGCTCCAGGGAATGCTGAACGACTTTTTCAGGGCACCGATTTCTTCTTTGCGCGCCAAGGCCACTCGCAGTCCCTGAGGCGATGGTTGCAGATTCGCCACCGTTAATTCAGTGCCTTATCCAGATCAGCAATCAGATCTTCTGAATTTTCGATGCCCACACTGAGACGAATCAAGTCGTTGGGAACTTCCAGCGCGCTGCCGCTCACGGACGCATGTGTCATGCGCGCCGGATGCTCGATCAGAGATTCAACGCCGCCCAGTGACTCACCCAAAGTAAAAATCTGGGTCTTGGCACAGATATCCAGAGCAGCTTGCTCGCCCGCCTTCACACGGAAGGAGACCATGCCACCAAACCCCTTCATTTGCCGCTGAGCAACAGCGTGATTGGGGTGCTCGGGCAGACCTGGCCAGTAAATCTGACTCACTGAACTCTGGCTCTGTAGGAAAGTAACCACGTCAGCCGCATTGGCATTATGGCGATCCATGCGCACTCCGAGAGTTTTCAACCCACGCAGCACTAACCAGGAATCAAATGGCCCGGCAATAGCACCCATGGCGTTCTGGTGATAAGCGAGACGCTCTCCTAGGTCCGGTTCAACAACAACCAAGGACCCGCCAACGACATCGCTGTGACCACCCATGTATTTGGTGGTGCTGTGTAACACAATGTCAGCTCCCAATAACAGGGGTTGTTGCAAATACGGGGAAGCGAAGGTGTTGTCCACCACGAGTAAAGCTCCACCAGCGTGTGCTACCTCAGCAATGGCGCTGATGTCACCGATATTGAGCAGCGGATTGGTCGGGGTTTCAATCCAAACAAGTTTTGTCGCACTGGTCATGGAGTCGGCAATCGCCTGCGGATCGGTGATATCTGCCGTCGAGATGGTGATACCCCACGGCACAGCCACCTGCGCAAACAATCGGTATGTGCCGCCATATGCATCGTTGGGGAGCACCACATGATCGCCGGGCTTGAGGATCGTGCGAATGATGGTGTCCTCCGCAGCCAGACCCGAAGCAAATGCGAGGCCGCGTGCTGTGTCGATCCCCGGAGCCTCGAGGGCAGCAATACATTCCTGCAGTGCGGTGCGGGTCGGATTTCCACTGCGGGAGTACTCGTAACCACCTCGGAGACCGCCAACGCCGTCTTGGGCATACGTCGATACCTGATAAATCGGTGGCACGACCGCGCCGGTCAGTGGATCTGGTTCTTGCCCAGCGTGGATTGCGCGTGTATTGAATCCGTCCATAAGGACAGCCTACGGCGCGCTCCGGTGCCCATGCAGGGTCGGACGGGGGAACATAGACTCCAACCATGTTTGGATTGAGCAAGCCCACCATGATCAGCGCCGATCAAGCACTCCCCGGCCGGGATTTTCGCCCCCTTCCGGTGTCAGAGAAGAACGCGGTGCTGGGTTCGCCACTGGAGGGACCCTGGGCTGAAGGCTCTGCCGTGATTTATCTCGGTGCTGGCTGCTACTGGGGAGTCGAGGAAATCTATTGGCAGACCCCCGGTGTGCTGAACACCAGCGTTGGTTTCATGGGTGGCATCACACCTCACCCCACCTATGAAGAAACCTGCACTGGCAAAACTGGACATACGGAAACCACGCTTGTTGTCTACGACCCGTCAGTAGTCACCACCCTAGAAATCCTTCGAATTTTCTGGGAGAACCACGATCCCACCCAAGGTTTTCGACAAGGGAATGACATTGGAACGCAGTATCGATCTGCGATTTTCTGGACCACAGAGGAGCAACGCGATCTCGCACTGTCCACCGCAGCCGCGTACAGCACCGTATTGCAGGCGCGCGGTTACGGTGAGATCACCACAGAAATTGCTCCAGCGGCTGAGTTCACGTACTACCTCGCTGAGGACTCACACCAGCAGTACTTGTACAAGAACCCGAATGGGTATCGGTGCCACGCCAATACCGGCATTGCCCTGCCGGTGTAATAGCGCCGACGTCTATAGCGCCAAGTAGGAAAGTACGTCCTGGCGGGTAATGACCCCGGTGGGTTTGCCGTCCTCGACAACCAGGAGTGCATCAGCATCCTGCAGCGCATCCATGGCACTGGCAACCGACTCACCGGAACCGACCATGGGGAGCGGCGCTGACATAACCGCCTCTACGGGGTCGGCCAAATGCACCTTGCCGGTGAACAGAGCGTCCAGCACGTGGCGTTCAATCACGGCACCGGACACCTCTGCGGTCATGACCGGTGGCTCAGCCCGCACCACTGGAATCTGTGAAACCCCGTATTCACGCATAATGGCCACCGCGTCTGCGACCGATTCGGTTGGGTGGGTGTGCACCAGCACGGGAAGGTCTCCACTGATTGTTTTGGCGTGCAGAACGTCTCCAATAGTGCGGTCCGTGTCCGCCTGCAAGAACCCGTAGGTGGACAGCCATTCGTCATTAAACACTTTGGACAGGTATCCACGACCTGAATCAGGGAGCAGCACCACGACAACGGAGCCCGGTTCCGCTGTTGCCGCTACTCGTAGCGCCGCAACAACAGCCATGCCGCAGGATCCACCAACGAGCAACCCTTCCTCGCGCGCCATGCGCCGGGTCATGTCGAAGGAATCCTTGTCAGACACCGCAATTATTTCGTCAGCGACACTGGGGTCATAAGCCGTTGGCCAGAAGTCCTCACCCACACCCTCGACCAAGTACGGGCGACCGCTGCCGCCCGAATACACCGAGCCCTCAGGGTCAGCACCAATGACGCGCACCGCGCCATTGCTCACCTCTTTGAGATACCGACCGGTGCCGGAAATTGTTCCGCCCGTGCCGACACCGGCAACAAAGTGAGTGATCTTGCCGTCGGTTTGCTCCCACAACTCCGGCCCCGTTGTTTCGTAATGGGAACGGGGATTATTCGGGTTGGAGTACTGATCCGGTTTCCATGCTCCCGGTTCATTAGACAACCGGTCACTCACGCTGTAGTAGGACCGAGGGTCCTCCGGGTCAACAGCGGTGGGGCAGACAACGACCTCGGCACCATAAGCACGCAGTACGTTCCGCTTGTCCTCGGAGACTTTGTCCGGGCAGACAAAAATGCACTTGTAGCCACGCTGCTGGGCGACCATGGCTAAGCCGACTCCGGTATTACCGCTGGTTGGCTCGACAATAGTTCCACCCGGTTGCAATGAACCGTCCTTCTCGGCAGCGTCGATCATGCGCTCGGCGATTCGGTCTTTCACGGAACCACCAGGATTGACGTATTCCACTTTGGCCGCGACGATCACTCCGTCCGGAACGATGCCCTGGGTCACTTTGTTCAGACGAACAAGGGGGGTGTTGCCAATCAGGTCAATGACGGAATCGTAAATCTGCACGGTCTAACTCTAAGGGTTGGCTGCCGCTGCGCGACCCGTGCCCAACGGCCGCACCCGCTCTGCGCTTATTGCAAACATCTGGCATATACCGAGATGCTGCATATGCTGGGAAGGTGGAGAACAACCGGGAACTCATGACCACCGAACTCGACCGCATAACACGGCGACTCACCGGGATCAATCTCACTCGATTACTACCCGTAGTTCCGGTTGTTTATGCCTGCGCCCAGGCGATACTTGATCTCACACCCGGCACCTATCCACCATTGCCGGTCGTCGGCGCTCCGGCAGCAAGTGCTCAACTCAGCGTGATTGTCCAGGACTACCTCGCTCAGCCGTCCACTGACAACGACGGCGCTGTGGCTGGCCTACTCACGCAATTGCGCCGCGACCTGCCTTAGGTCACGGCGCAATCGGCACAACTATGGCTGGTGAACCAGCGGCTTAATCCCGCCCGGCGAAAATCGCGAGGAACCGAAGGATTTCCAGGTATAACCACACGAGTGTGACCAACAGGCCAAAGGAGAGTCGCCAGGACTCACGCTCGGGAAGACCCATGGCGAGACCCTGCTTGATAGCTTCGAAATCAAGCATGAGGGCAAAGGACGCCAGGATGACACCGAGTGCACAGATGATCAAGCCCCAGCCACCGACTCCGTAGAAGCCCCAGCCACCACCAACACCGAAGAGCGCACCAATCAGAGATGCCACCGCGATCAACGCGTAACTGATCAGTGCCGCCATGAATATTTTCACGAACTTGCCGGTGACCTTGACGATTCCCGTGCCGTAGAGGAACAACATGACGCCGAAGGCGGTGAGTGTCCCAATGACCGCCTGGCCCACAAGCCCTTCATAATCTTGGGCGAGCGCCATTTGGTTGTAGGCCCAACTGAGCGACCCCAGCATGAGTCCAGCGGATGCGGCGTAGAGCAGGACGAGTACCGGAGACACTTCTTTTTTGAATGCACTGACTAAACCGAATACGAGGGAACCACCGAGACCAATCCAGAGCACAAACGGCATGGAAGGAACAAGGGCCCATCCGATAAACGCCATGACCACCGTGATGGTGAAGAGGATGGCGCTTTTAACAATGACGTCGGCGAAGGTGAGGCGAGCACCGCCACCCGCGGTGATGGTCTCGAATGCGGTGTCTGTCGGACCGCCCGCTGCGGGGGCAACCTCACCCGGGGTCAGCGCGGAGGAGTAGGCGCTTTTGCCCTCCTGGTAGGCAAAGCCTGCGCCCTTGGGGCTCGGAGTTTCATACTTCTTCAAAATGGGGTTCGATGACTGCATGCAACTACGGTAACCCAGACCCTCGGGATCTGCCAAGTAGGAATCCTGCAGAGTGGGAATGACGTGTCCTCGGTGGGATTCGAACCCACACTGTGCCGGGTTTAAGCCGGGTGTCTCTACCGGTTGGACTACGAGGACGGGCGTGCGCGCTAACCCTATCTGCGCTCACTCGAATCGGTTGACGCGAGCAACTCGCGGTACCACCGGGCACTCGCCTTGGGGGTGCGTTCACCGGTGATCGGATCCACCCGGAAAATTCCAAATTTCTTGGTCCAGCCCGATGCCCATTCCAGGTTGTCCATCAGGCTCCAGGCGAAATAGCCACGAACATCGAGGCCCAGCTCACGGGCGGCGACAGCTTGCTCAATGTGCGAACGCAGATACGCGATTCGCTCCGGGTCCTCCAGGGAGTCCGCGCTCGCCCGCCCGTTTTCACAGATCCACAGGGGAACTCCCGGCAGCGCCTGCGATATTTGTTGTAATGCCATGACGAGGCCCTCCGGGATCACCTCCCAGCCCATGTCCGTGAGCTCACCCCGGGGCGCAAAACTCGCGGGAGGGCAGGCCGGGAACATGCTCGTGTCCTGACCAATGGCGACAATGTCACTGGCGCCAGGAGCCGCAATGCGATTAATGGTGTAGTAGTTCTCCCCCACCCAATCCAGCGGAGTGGACAAAATCGGATTATCTGAATCCCGAACAAATGACCAATCCGTGATGGACGCACATGAATCACGTGTTAATTCCGTGACACCCTTTCCCGCCAACAAGTCCAAGAAAATGCGATTCTGCATACCGTCAATATGTTCGGTGACCGATTCCATTTCTGGTGAATCCGCAACACACGGAATCACATTCAACACAATGCCAATGTTGCTCGCGCCAGCCTCTCGCATGGCATTCACCGCAAGCCCGTGACCCAGGATCAAGTTGTACGCAGCTTCGAGGGATGCGCCGGGCTCCGTTCTTCCCGGAGCAAAGTAGCCCGCGCAATAACCCAGAAACGCTGAACACCAGGGTTCATTCAGGGTCGCCCACTGCTGCACTCGGTCACCAAAGTGATGTGCCATGGCGCGGGCGTAGTCGGCGAAACGGTGCGCGGTCTCCCGGTTGGTCCAGCCACCCTGTTCCTCGAGCTCAAGGGGGGTATCCCAATGAAAGAGTGTGGGAACGGGAGCAATTCCACGGGCATTGAGTCCATCAACCAACCGGTCATAAAAATCCATGCCGGAGGCCGACAATGGACCGACACCGCCGGGGATTGCCCGCGCCCAACTAATGGAGAAACGGTAGGTATCCACTCCTAACCACGCCAGGTGATCCAGATCCTCTTCGAGCCGGTGTACATGGTCACAGGCAGGTTCACCGGTTGCGGCATCAATAATTTTTCCGGGGATTGACGCAAACGCATCCCAATTACAGGGACCACGCCCGTTGACATCTCCCTCTATTTGCCAGGAGGAAGTGGCAACACCGAGGGCAAAATCAGCAGGAACTTTAAGGCCATCAAAGTAGCGCGCGTGAGCACTCATGCAGGTGGACTAACCCTTGACCGATCCCGCGAGGAGCCCGCGGACAAAGAATCGCTGGAGCGAGAAGAACACAATCAACGGAACAATGATGGCAATAAATGCACCGGCGGTTGTCAGATGCAGTTGAGCACCGTACGAGCCCTTGATGGTGGCAAGGTAACTCGTGATCGGTGCGACGTCCGGTGTGCCACCGGCAAAAGTAATAGCCACCAACAGGTCATTCCAAACCCAGAGGAATTGGAATATTGCAAAGGACGCAATAGCGGGAATGGACAGTGGCAACACAATCTTGCGAAAGATCAGGAAATGACCCGCTCCGTCCACCCGCGCTGCTTCCATCAGGTCTCGCGGTAGCTGCGCCATGAAGTTGTGCAAGAGGAAAATAGCCAAGGGCAGCGCAAACATGGTGTGCGCAATCCACAGGGGGATGTAAGTTCCTGCGAGTAAGGATTGATTCGATCCAGGTTTATTCAAATCAGGAAAAATCGGAATGTCACCAATGCTCCACCCCAGATTGAACATTTGCAGCAAGGGCAGCAACGCCATTTGGAGCGGAATCACCTGCAAGGCAAATATGCCAAAGAAGATCCAGATTGCGCCCCGGAAGGGAATCCACGCCAAGGCGTACGCTGCCATGCTGGCTAACACCAAAGGGAAAATGGCGGCGGGAATGGCAATAGCAAATGAGTTGAAGAAATACGGCATGATGCTGGAACCCATGGTGGTTCCACCGGTGATTACCTCGGCGTAATTGGAAAAAGTTACGGCAGGGTTGCGGAAAAAGGTCCACCAGCCTGTGTTCTGGGCATCAGCTGCTGGCCGGAATGAAGTGACCAACAAACCAACCGTGGGAATGGTCCACATGATGGTGATAATCGCGACAACAAGGATCGCCCAGGGGCTACTCAATTTGCGTCGAGCGGCTTCCTTGATCCCATGGTTGCCCTCTTCTGGTTCCGGGAGAACCACAAACTCCGGTGCTTCAACGCTCATCGGATTGCACGCTCCTTTCGCAGTTGAATCACGTTATAAATGATCAGTGGAATAACACCGATGAAGAGCACAACCGCGAGTGCGTTTCCATGTCCTTGATTGAACTGAACAAAGGATTGGGCGTACATCTCGTTCGCAACAACCTGCGTACCGAAATTGCCGTTGGTCATGGTGCGAACAATGTCAAAGATCTTCAGGACGGCGATCATGATGGTGGTCAACACCACAATCAACGTTGCACGAATCATGGGGATAGTGACTCGACTAAATAGTCGCCAACCGGTGGCGCCGTCCAGCTCCGCCGCTTCAACAACATCTGATGGAATGTTCTTAATCGCAGCCGAGAGCACCACCATGGCGAAACCAACTTGAATCCACACCATGATCACCATGAGTAGGTAGTTATTGAATGGCTCCCACAGGATCCAGTTCGGTGGATCGTCCACTCCGAGCCACATGACCACTTGACTGAGCAGGCCAACCTGTTCCTTGGACGGGTCGCGATACTCGTAGACCAGCCCCCAAATAATGCTGGCTCCCACAAAGGAAATAGCCATGGGCATAAAGATCAAGCTCTTGGCTACTGATTCCCGCTTCATGCGGTCCAACAGCAAGGCGAGAGTCAAACCGAGAATGGTTGACGCAACAGGTGCGATCACAATCCACAGCACGGTGTTGACCAGTACACCTTGCTGGGTCTCAAAAATCCAGGCGTAGTTGTCCAGGCCAATAAATTCTTCTTGATTGGCATCAAGGGTGCTGCCGTATACCGTGCGGAACGCCGGCACGATCAAACCCATGGTGACCAGGATCAGCGCCGGGCCAAGAAAGACAACAATGGCTGCCGGACTTTGTAAGCGCCCGCGGAATCGCGCGCCAATGAAGAAAACAATCAGCAGAAAAGCAAGAAATACGGCGATGGCAGTGGCTGCACTACCCAGCTTGGGTAAACCCTCGAGTATCTCTTCCACCAACTAACCCTTCGGTCGGTCACGTGACGTGATTCGTTATGGATGCGTCTTTTTCTGGATGCGTTTCTTTTCGGATGCGGATGGGATTGCGTCAGTCTGTCAGAAAATGAAACTGCCGGAGTGGTTTTAAGCAGATTGCTTAGCCACTCCGGCAGTCTCGGTTGCTTACTTCTTACTTACTGTGAATGCACCACAGTCCGCTGAATTAGGAAGCGGGCCACGCTGCATCGATTGCCTTGAGTACCTCAG
>JAIOWY010000020.1:0-18981 GCA_021741845.1 Candidatus Nanopelagicales bacterium | reverse complement strand
TGATTGTGGACATGTCTGGTCCCGAGGCCCACCTCTCGCCTCGGCAACTCGTTGACATTGTCCGTGTAATTTCAAACTACTTACAAGAGGTATTCGTGAAAAAATTTATTGTTGTTTTCGTTTCTATGTTCGCGTTGGTGATGGTTCCTGTTTCTGCGCAGGCGGCCAAGGCTCCCAAAGCTGGGTCAACCTGCACCATGACCGGCGCAACGACCGTGGTGAAAAAAAAGACCTACGTCTGTCTTCCCACGAAAAAATGGTCCAAGGGTTTGACCAAGTCACAGTCACCACTGACATCCAAAGACATGTGGGTGAAGGCTGCCGACTCGGGCATGACCGCGGCTTTTGGCATGATCACCAACCCCACAACCAAGGACATCCGGATCATTGCTGCACGTTCGCCGCAGTATTCGAACATGTTGCAACTACATGAAGTGGTCATGGACGGTCAGACCAACGCCATGGTGATGCAGGAGAAGGGGACAGGACTCGTTATCCCCGCGGGCAAGACCGTGATGCTCAAGCCAGGTGGCGATCACATCATGTTCATGGGGCTGAAGAAGCCGGTGACCGCCGGCGCGTCTATCCCGGTAACTCTGATTGGCTCTAATGGTGAGCAGTTGAAGTTCTGGGCCCTCGCCAAGGTCTACGCGGGAGCAAATGAAACATACGATCCAGGCCACTCGGGCATGGATATGGGAACAGGGATGTAAATCATGTCAACGTCGGGAATAACTCGACGCGGGCTGTTTGCGGCCGGCGGCGTCGCCCTTGTGGGCGGCGCCGGCGGTTACGCCCTAGCTAGCGTCACCGCCGCGGAAACTCCACCTGCACCAGTTCAACTGGTGGAAGCAGAAGGGTCCACCGCGAAAGTCACCGTGCCTTTTTATGGAGTACACCAGGCGGGGGTGGATACCCCGGCCCAGATGTACACCAAGTTCCTGGGGTTCAACCTGCTTGATCCCACCCGGGAGAGCTATGAAGCGATCAGTCGAATCGTGACGGACGACGCGGCACGGCTCACCCAGGGGGAGCCAGCATTGGGTGATACCGAACCGGAGGTGGCGGCCAACCCAGCGCGCTTGACCATCACCATGGGTGTGGGGCGCAACTTATTGGAACAACTTGATGTTCCTATTCCAGACTCGCTTCCGCCGATTCCTGCATTTAAGACAGATGCGCTGGATCCTCGATGGACTCAAACCGATCTACTCCTGCAGGTTGGTAGTGACGACCCGCTCACGCTGGCGCATGCGCAACGCATGCTGACCAAAGACCTGTCCACGCTGACCACCATGGCCTGGATACAGAGTGGGTTCATCTCGCCTACGCCCGGGACCGAGGGCGGTAAGGCCAGCAGAAATCTGATGGGACAGGTAGATGGCACCGTCAATCCACAACTCGACCAATTCGACGAAGTGGTGTGGATCAACGATGGCAGTTGGGCTGATGGCGGCACCGTCCTGGTGCTCCGGCGGATTCGCATGATGATGAACGACTGGGACTTGATTGATCGACCCGCCAAGGAAATTGCTTTGGGTCGCACATTGGACACCGGTGCTCCGCTGGGTGGTCAATCCGAATCTGATCCCGTTGATTTCGATGCAGTAGACGACAACGGGCTACCGCTCATTCCGCGTGATGCTCACATTCGATTAGCGCATGCGAGCACGCCGGAGGAATCCATTCTGCGTCGTCCGTACAGTTATGACGAAGGAATTATCGATGGCACCGCGGACATGGGACTGCTTTTTGCCGCGTACACCAAGAATCCCTCGAAGTCCTTTATCCCTATGCAGGAACGGCTGGCAGAGTCCGACTCCATGAATAGGTGGCTAACCACCATTGGTTCGGCGGCCTACCTCATGCTGCCGGGTGTTTCTGAGGGTGAACTGCTGGGGCACGATTTTCTCTAGCAACACGCCCAGAAAATAAATCTTTTGGTGCTGAGCGCGTGCCGTGGCAGCATGGAAATTATGAATACACAGATCCGAAAAATAGTTTCACTATCGACTTCCCTGGGTCTCGTAGTCAGTGGTTTTGGTTTCATTGCTGCGACTTCTGGGGCACAGGCTGCGACGGGAGATGTCACGCCGTTCGCTATCCCGACCGCGAACTCCGCACCGGAAGGGATCGCGCTGGATTCCGCGGGAAACATGTGGATCGCCATGAGTGGTGTTGACCAGGTTGGTAAGTCCACTACCGCTGGCGTCATTACGACGGTAGATATCCCTAACGGCACGGCAAATGCCGGTGCCCACAGCATCACTCTGGGTTCTGATTCCCGCATGTGGCTCACAGAGCGACTGGGCAATCGCATCGGCGTGGTTAACCCCGAAAACAATCAATACCAAGCTTTCGATATTCCCACCACCAATTCACAGCCCATGGGAATTACCACCGGGCCTGATGGTGCCATGTGGTTCACGGAATTCGCATCCGACAAAATCGGACGCATTACCAAGACAGGCGCTATCACGGAATTTCCACTGCCCGCTGATAGTGGACCAACTTCGATTGTGACCGGGCCAGATGGCGCATTGTGGATCACCATGCAGGAAGGCAACGCCATTGGCCGCATGACAACGTCCGGTGTGCTGACTCCCTATTCATTACCCAACGCCGGTTCCGCTCCCACGGACATAACGGTGGGAACGGATAACAACCTGTGGTTCACCGAGCGATCGGGGAATCGGGTTGGGCGCATGACGGTGCGTGGTGTGCTCGCGGAATTCACCTTGCCCACGGCAAACTCGACACCGGAACAAATAGCACTCGGTGTGAGTGGCGATCTCTGGGTCACTCAGCCAGGTGCCAATCGTCTGAGCCGCATCACGTCCGCCGGTGTCCCTACGGAGTTCATTTTGCCCGCAGCTAATACCGGACCCTTCGGTGTGATTTCCGGTCTCGATGGCAACATCTGGTTCACGGGCAAAACGGCCAATAACCTGAACCGGCTCTTAAGCGGTGTCGTGCCCACCCCGAAAGTAGATCCGACGTTAGCGGCCACCAGCACCGCAACTGGATCAACGGTCACGGCCAGTCCAGGAACGTGGAATTACGCACCAACCACGTACACCTATCAATGGGAGCGCTGCGCTGACAACACCAACGCAAACTGCGCGGCTATTACCGGCGCCACGGCCACGACCTATGTCCTGACCGAAGCAGATGCCGGTAAGTACCTGCGCGTATCGGTCAAGGCCACCAACCTCAACGGCACGTCGACTGTCGCAGACACGAGTGCGCGTTTGGCCATTGATGGTCTTCCACCTAAATTGCCACCGACACCGGTGGCCGGTGGGCAAACGGTTCAACTTGTCCCTGGCATCACTGCAACGCTGAAAGGTGCCAAGGTGATCAAGCGCGGTAAGAGCAAGTTATTCCGCGTCCTGGTGAGCAATCGTGCGGTCAAGGGCAAAGTTCGCATGGTTCTGGTGAACTCGGCGGGACTTGAAGTTTTGGTGATTGCCAAGGGGAAGTGGATCAACCCCGCCGGGAAAGCCAAGAAGGTCAAGCGAATCCCCAAGACCCTCCCAGCCGGCTTGTATACCTTGCGTGCCGTGTACACACCTCGGTCCGATCAAACGACCGTGTATCCGGTAGCAACCATGTCCAAACCACTGCGATTGAAGTAAACCTGATGCACTAGCCTCTCCCGGACAGCTTGACACAACGTGAGTCCGGGAGAGGTAGACAGAGGTGGCGGCGCTCCTTGCCCTGATATCGAGCCTGTCCTGGGGTGTTGCTGATTTTGTCGGCGGTCTTGCTGCACGTCGGGCCGGATCAGCTCAGGTGCTGGCCGTGTCCTATCCAGCTGGCGCCGTGGTTATCACGATTTTCGCGCTAACCATAATTCCCGGTGAGTTGTCCACCGAGTTAATTGGCTATGCCCTGATCACCGGGACCATTGGTTCCATTGCCATTGCTCTGCTGTACGCGGCACTTGTCCGCGGCCAAATGGGGATCGTGTCACCTATTACCGCTGTCATGAGTGGTGCGGTGCCGGTGCTCGTGGGGGTTTTCCGTGGCGAGCAGCCGACCGCCTGGGCATTCGCCGGCATGGGGCTCGCCGTGGTGGCGGTTATTTTGGTGAGTCGCGAATCGCAGCATCACGGCAAAACTCCTCCGCAGGCGATCCTGCTAGCCATTGGCTCGGGTGTGGCAATTGGCCTGTACCTCACGTCCCTGGGTCTGGCCCCGCAGGATTCCGGGGTGTGGGTCGCCGCCTTGGGTCGCTGGGTGTCCACGGTGATCATGATCGCTTTCGTGCTGGTGGTGGTTCGGTCGTTCACCGCGTCCACTTTCCCGTGGGTGTTAGCTTTCGCTGCGGGTGTGCTGGATGCGGTGGCTAATGGCCTCTTTCAATTGGCAACACAGAAGGGTCTGCTCTCCGTTGTCGCCGTGTTGGGTTCGCTTTACCCGGCCGCCACCGTTGTTCTCGCCCGCGTGCTGATCAAGGAACGCATGAATGCAATCCAAGGAGTCGGTGTTGTACTCGCCCTGGGCGCCGCCGGCTTACTGGCCTTGGGTTCGTGAGGCAATGGCCTTGCGGGTGAGATAAAACAGCCCGAGATTGGCTAGTCCTAAGACAAGAAGTAAGAACGGAATAAATCCCCACCCGGTGGATGTGCCACCGATCACCGCCGCGACAACAAAAAACACCGCGGCAACTATCTGTAACACGGACGAGAATTTCAATTTACGCAGTTCGCGGACGCTTTCGGGTACGGGTTCCACCATGGATACATCTTGCCCTAAGCGTGGGTTCACTAGATCTCACCCTGCTCCAGTCCGGTCATTACTTGCTGTGCGCGTTCGCGCACCTCCGGGAGGTCACTGAGTCGATCTAGTCCACGAAGTTGCTGTCCCATGCGGTGATTTGAGGTGAATTCCTTGCGATGCCGATCGAGGAAATCCCAGTACAGCGTGGTGAAGGGGCATGCGTCCTCGCCGGTGCGTTTCTTAGGGTCATATACGCACGACCCGCAGTAATTGCTCATGCGCGATATGTATGCGCCGCCCGCGGCATAGGGCTTTGTCATCATGCGGCCACCGTCAGCATGCACACCCATGCCGATCACATTGGGGACCATAACCCAGTCGGCGGCATCGATAAATGAGGTTCGCATCCAATGGAATATCTGCTGCGGCTCACAGTCGGTCAGCAGTGCCAGATTGGCAAGCAGCATCAGTCGCGGAATGTGGTGAGTCCAGGCGCGCTGTTCCACATCCCGGACCACGCTGCTCATGCAGTGCATTTTCGTGGCGGTGGGATCACTGAACAGTGGAAGTAGTGCGCTCTCTGCACCACGACTGTTGCTCGATCGATATTCCGGTTCGACATACCAGTAGACACCGTTGATGTACTCACGCCAACCAATGACTTGGCGCACAAACCCCTCGATCGAGGGGAGCGGGATTCCGCCGGCGTTGTATCGCGCGATGGCGGCATCCACGACTTCCTGAGGGTGGAGCAACCCGACATTGAGATAGGGACTGAGCAGTGAGTGGTTCACAGTCCACGTGTCAGTGGGCATGGCGTCTTCATACGGGCCAAAGTCGGCGAGTGACTCGGTGACAAAGTGGTCGAGTGTGCGCAACGCTCCCTCCCGGGTTGTTGCCCAGGTTCCCGTTGGCGGGTCACCCCAGGTGGTGAATGCATTGAGGCGCTCCATGATCTGGGTGTCAATCTGATCGAACTCGTGGTGCGGGGGAGTGGGCCACACATGGGCTGGTTGCCCCTTCTTGGTTCGGGGTGGTGGCAGGCGGTTGTCCGCATCAAAGTTCCACTGTCCACCCACGGGCTGTGCGCCGTCCATCAAAATATTGAGTCGCTTACGTTGCCACCGGTAGAAGTACTCCATGGTCAGGGATTTATATCCGCTCGCCCACTCGGCAAACTCCTCGCGGGACGTGAGAAAGAGATCATTGGGCACGAGCTCAATTCCTAAAGACACAAAGATTTCGTGGAGTGCATGGGATGTTGGTGCGGTGCTGCGCAGTGGAACGTTCGGGTGCCGGTGTCGGAACTCAGCGACTCCGTCCGCCATGGTGGCGGCTGGTAGGTAGACCACGGTGAATCCGCGATCACGTAATTCCGCCATAACATGCGCAACACTGGAGAGAAGGAAGAAAATGCGCTGCGCATGCCAGGTGCGCCCGTTCAGCATGGACGCACTTTCAATAAACACAACGTCATCGCGCGTTGGATCGGCGGTGGCTAGTGCACCATGGGTGAGGGAGAGTTGATCAAAGGTGACAAGAACGGCAGACGTGGGTTCTGTCATGTGGTGAGTCTAAGCGTCCAGTTCCGGTTCATCGATCGTCTCAACGACCTCTTTAGCTCCAGCGAGTGTGCCCACAATCTTCAATCCGTAACCAACAAACGGACCAATGAGCAATGCAAAGAGAACCGTTCCTAATCCGACCGTGCCGCCCAGGAACCACCCGATCACCAGCACCGTGACTTCAATGCCCAGGCGCACGCCGGCCACGGGCCAGCCGATCCGATAGTGGATTCCGGTCATCATGCCGTCGCGTGGTCCGGGTCCCAGATTGGTGGTGAGGTACAGGCCACTCCCCAGTCCCACGAGGGCAATGCCCAGGAGTACAGCGCCAATGCGCACAACGGGGTTGTCTGGGTGGGGGATCACCGAACTCATGACCTGCAGAGCAGTGGCGATCACAATCGCGTTGGCAATGGTGCCCAAGCCCAACCTCTCTCGCAAGGGAATCCAGGCGAGCAGGACCACCAAACTGATCACAAAGGTGGCTTCGCCAATATCAAGCGGCGTGCGGCTGGAGACACCCTGGGCCAACACGGTCCACGGGCCGACTCCGAGATCGGCAATCACCAGCAGGGCTTCACCGGTGCCAAAGAGCCACAAACCCAGAATGAGCACCGCCAGAGTGCTGGGTTTCCCGGTCCACCGGCGATCAGAGCGCCATCTGGTGAGTGGAACACTGCGGCTGGGACGCAGAAATGCGGGGAAAAGGGACACTATTTCCGCAACCTCTCTGCGTGACCGTTATCAATCAGTTATCTTGGCGGAATGCGATTACAGAAAATCGCGCTGGTAACCACCACCCTGCTCGTGGGCGCAACACTAGTGAGCGGGTGCGGTGGGTCGGGGGACGAGGGCGCGCAGTCAGAGACCGAGACGGTGGCGGCGGACGTTCCCTTGGGCAGTCAGCAGCTCATGATCGATCAGCAGATCACGGTCTTGGATCAGCCGCTGGTCTACCCCAAGAAGGGCGCCGCACAAGTTTCGAGTGAGATCACCACACTGGAACCCGGCCAGGAAACCGGGTGGCAACTGCATCGCATTCCAGTTTTTGTCTACGTGCTGTCCGGTACCTACACGGTGGAGTATGAAGCGGGTGTCACCAAAGAATTCCCCGCTGGTAGCTCCATGATGCAGGCGCTGAAAACTAGTTATAACGGAATCAATAAGGGTGAAGAGACAGTGCAACTATTAACCGTATACATGGGCGCTGAGGGTAAGCGCAATGTTGTTCGTCAATAGTCGGCGCACAGCACCACCCAGTAACTCATTGATATCCGTTAATCAACACTGATTGCTGAGTGTCACGCTGGTTGTTCGTCCAGGTCAGCAATAATCCCGGGGTCGTCGATTTCCAGCATGACTGCATGGTGTGCCTGCAGATACTTTTTCGCTCCTGTGTCACCGCTCAGGTCAGCGATCAGTGCGTCCCAGTGGCGTGCACCGATTTTCACCGGGTGGCCGGGAGTGCCGTGATAACAGGCTTGAACCAGTTCAGCCGGACTATCCATCACTTCCGTGATGCTGGATGGTTGCAGGTGCGGTAGATCAACAAGAGTGATCAATGCACTGGGCGCATCCACCTGGTGCTCACTCAGATAGGCCAATCCGGCACGCAGTGAACTGCCCATTCCTGTTGCATGATCCTCGTTGATCACCACGGTGCAGCCCGGAATCTCGTCCACCCATGCACCCAGCACCACCACAATCGGCGTTATTCCGGCCGTTTGCAATACGGAGATCGCGCGATCCACCAAGCGTTCCCCCTGAAATGGGTAGGGAGCCTTGGGTCCACCAAAGCGAGTTCCCGAGCCGGCCGCCAGCACAATTCCGGCGGGGGGTGACGAAATGGGCATACTCCACCATAATGATCGGACTATGCCCGCCACCGTTCACCTCGCAGCTGTGACCAGCGAGCCCCTCGACGCCGCCTCGATCACCGCCATGGTCGGGGATCAGTCCACCGGTGCGGTGGTGGTGTTCAGTGGTGACGTTCGCAACCACGACCACGGTCGCGAGGTGCTCTCGTTGACCTACGAATCTCACCCGAGTGCCGCAGACGTGATGCGCGCCGTGGTGCACGAGCTCGCTGATCAATTAGATGTCACGCATATTGCCGCCGCTCACCGCGTGGGGGAGATTCCGATTGGCGAGTCCGCGTTAATAGTGGCGGTTGGTAGTTCCCATCGAGGAGATGCCTTCGGTGCATGCCGGGAGCTGGTAGATCAAATCAAACTACAGTTGCCCGTCTGGAAGCATCAAATATTTGTCGATGGCACTGATGAGTGGGTGAATTGCGCGTGAGCCAATCCGAATTAATCGATACCTATGGTCGTGAGCACCGTGATCTACGGGTGTCCCTCACCGACCGGTGTTCCCTCCGGTGCACCTATTGCATGCCGGCGGATTTTTCCGATTGGATTGCCAACGAGTCGTTACTGACAACAGACGAGCTCTTGACCGTGATCGGTGTTGCGGTCGAGAGCGGTATTACCCAAGTTCGCCTGACCGGTGGTGAGCCACTGTTACGCCGCGATATTGCCGAGGTTGTTGCTGGAATTAATGCGCTCCCCAATCCGCCGCGCATATCCCTAACAACAAATGCATTGCGTTTAGCTGAGGTTGCCCACGACCTGAAGGCGGCGGGTTTGCAGCGGGTGAACGTCTCCCTCGACACACTCTCCGCAGAGCGATTCAAGGCAATGACCCACCGTGATCGATTCCACGACGTGATTGAAGGAATCAAGGCTGCTCAAGACGCGGGGCTGACTCCGGTCAAAGTGAATTCCGTGCTGCTCAAGGGTGTCAACGACGACGAAGCCATTCCGTTGCTGCAGCACGCGCTAGCTCATGACTGGAATCTGCGCTTCATTGAGCAAATGCCGCTCGACGCCGGTGATCTGTGGGCGCGCCCCGCCATGGTCACCGCGGACGACATTCAGCAGGAGCTGGAACGTGAGTTCACCCTGACTCCTGTTCCCACGCGTGGCTCCGCACCCGCTGAAGAGTTCTATGTCAACGGCGGACCGGCAACGGTGGGCATTATTGCCAGCGTCACTCGTCCGTTCTGCGCCGCCTGTGACCGACTCCGGCTCACCGCCGACGGGCAATTCCGTAACTGTCTCTTTGCCCGCGATGAAACAGACGTGCGCAGCATTATGCGCTCAGATCTCTCCGATGCAGAGAAGCGCGAGGGTGTTCGGCAGATCCTGCACACCGTCACAAAAGCCAAGTTACCCGGGCACGGCATTAATGATCCAAACTTTATTAAGCCGGACCGCCCCATGAGTGCTATCGGCGGCTAGTGGCCGATCAATAAGTGCGCCGGTTAACCGCCAGAAAACGGCGGCATAACATCAACTCGGGCGCCCTCGATCAACTCCACGTCGCCATCGCGGCCATAGGACAGCCCGTCAACAAGGAATGAACACTGGGGCACAATCCGCTCAAGGGGCGGGAAGTCCGTCACGAGGGCTTGACGAACCTCCTGCAACGTGGTGGCGGTAACGGTCACTGATTCCAGACCAACGGCGTGACGAGCGGCGGCGTAGAGATTGACAGTGATGTTCATCGGGGAGCTCCTGGGTGAATGGGGCCGTCGGTGGCGGTCAGGGATTTGCCGCTACCACCCCACCGATGTTGCACTATTTCCGCACAAATACTGACGGCCGTTTCCTCGGGAGTGCGGGCGCCAATGTCTAATCCAATGGGGGAGTGAATGCGAGCCAATTCCTCAGGAGTGACACCTGCTTCCACCAGGCGACGGGTGCGATCCTCATGTGTCTTACGTGAACCCATGGCCCCGATATATCCGGCATTGGTCTGGAGTGCAACCTTCAATGCGGGAACATCAAACTTGGGATCGTGGGTGAGCACAGCAATAACGGTGCGCTCGGTGACCTCCTGTTGTTCTAGCCAGCGGTGCGGCCAGTCCACCACGACCGAATCGGCATCAGGGAATCTCTTGGGGGTCGCAAAAATGGGGCGCGCATCGCACACGGTCACGCGGTAACCAAGAATTTTTGCAACACGAACAAGTGCGGCGGAAAAATCAATCGCACCGAAGACAAACATGTCAGCTGGTGGGGCGTAACTTGCAACGAACACTTGCAGGCCCTCGCCCAGGCGTTCACCCTCAGGGCCATATTCAATAATCCCAGTGATTCCGCCGGCCAACATGCCGAGCGAATCCTCACGCACGGTGTCATTGAGTCGCGCCGTTCCTAAATCACCCACTGTTTGATCCGGGGTAATAACTAAATGGGCACCGACACGGTGGGATGGTCCCTGCACAATGGTGGCGACAGCGACAGGCTGCTCGGTGTTTATCCGCTCGGCGAGGAATGGAAGCTCAGGCCATGTTGTTTCGTTGACGAGTTCCACGAAAACGTCGAGGAGGCCCCCGCAGGTGAGGCCGACAGCAAAAGCGTCGTTATCGCTGACACCAAAGTTGTGAAACTGTGGATCCGTTGTGGTCAGCACCTCCTGTCCAATGTCGAACAGTGCCCCTTCCACGCACCCACCGGAGACCGATCCGACTGCTTCACCCTGGGAGGTGACCAACATGGATGCGCCCGCTGGTCGGGGTGCGGATCGCCAGGTGCGAACCACGGTGGCCATGGCGGCGCCGCCGGTGGCGTACGCCTCCAGTAATGCGGGCAGAACTTCTCGCACTGTGTAACTCCCCGGTGCCGTGGCGGTTGACAGGATTTCCCACGGTACACCAATCACGAACACCCGTGGGGGCACTCTCAGTAGGCTGAGGGGATGCTGACGGTGGAGGAATATCTCGAGCGGGTACTGGAATCGGTGCAGCCACTGGCACCGCTGGATCTGCCGCTCGCCGAGGCAAATGGATGTGTACTGCAGGAGGATGTGGCGGCACTGTGGCCGTTGCCCTCCTTTGACAACTCCTCCATGGATGGTTACGCGGTCATGCACGCCGACATTGCCGGGGCATCGGAAAGCAATCCGGTGGAGCTCACCGTGATTGACGATATTCCCGCGGGATTCCGATCCTTGGAAACATTGCAGAGCGGTCAAGCGATTCGGATCATGACCGGGGCACCTGTGCCGGCGGGTACTGAGTGTGTTGTACCGGTCGAGTCCACCAACGGTGGGACGGAACGGGTGCTCATTCGCGCATCTGTTGACAAGGGGGCTTACATTCGCCGCACCGGCGAGGACGTAATTCAGGGTGAGATTGTGTTAACCAAAGGTGTTGTTATTTCGCCGCGGTCTATTGCCCTCCTTGCCGCAGTCGGTCGCAGCCACGTTCACGTGATCCCCAAACCACGCGTTGCTGTCATGTCAACGGGTACCGAACTGGTGGAGCCGGGAGAGGAACTCAAACCAGGTTTGATCAGTGACTCGAACTCCTTCATGCTCGTGGCCGCGGCACATGACGCGGGTGCCATGGCGTACCGGGTTGCGCCAGTGCAGGACGACGAATCCGCATTGTTGGAAGTGCTGCAAGATCAAGTGCACCGCGCCGATCTGGTGATCACCACGGGTGGAGTGAGCATGGGTGCATATGACCCGGTGAAAGCGGTGTTCAACCGACTGGGTGACTCCGAATTCCACAAGGTCGCCATGCAGCCCGGCATGCCGCAGGGATTTGCCCGCATTGGTGACCCTTCTATTCCGGTGATTACCTTGCCCGGGAATCCGGTCAGCTCCTACGTGTCCTTTGAAGTGTTTGCCCGCCCCGCATTACGCAAACTCAGTGGACGCGATCCCGTGTCGGATCGGGTTGTTCAGGCCACATTGACCCAGTCCATGCAGTCACCGAAGGCGAAAGTGCAATTTGCTCGCGGACGATTCGTCGAAACGGATTCCGGCTTAGCAGTGGAGCCGGTGGGCGGCGGCCAAGGCTCACACTTCATGGGTGGGTTGTCCCAGGCTGAATGTTTCATTGTCATTCCCGCGGGCACCGACTACCTTGACGCAGGGGCAACCGTTGAGGTCATTGATATTCGCGAAAGGGTCTAGGCATGGCATCTGATTCCGGGCTAACACATTTGAATGCCGCAGGTGAAGCACATATGGTCAACGTGGCGGCCAAGGATGTGACCGAACGCAGCGCGACCGCCTACTCCTTTGTCTCGATCTCCGCGGAGGTGATTGCACTCCTCCGGACCGGTTCCATGCCGAAAGGAGATGCGCTGTCCGTTGCCCGCATTGCCGCTATTTCCGCCACCAAGAAGACCAGTGATCTGATCCCGCTCTGTCACCCCATTGCCATCCATGGTGTGGACGTGGATCTGACAATCGAGGATTCCGGTGTCGAGCTCCTGGTCACAGTGACAACAGCGGATCGCACGGGCGTGGAAATGGAAGCGCTGACTGCTGCTTCCGTTGGTGCACTGGCCCTCATTGACATGATCAAAGGTCGTGATCGCGGTGCTCGTATTGAGTGTGTTGAATTGCGTGAGAAAAAAGGTGGTCGCTCGGGTCACTGGACACGAGAGACGATCGAGCGTGGGTAAATACCGCGCACAGGTCATCACGGTGTCCACGCGGGCAGCAGCGGGAACGCGGGAGGACACATCCGGTGCAGTCATCCAGTCAGCCCTCGTGGACTTGGGGTTTGACTGCGCTGACCCGATTGTTATTCCCGACGGGGAACAGGTCGCCGAAACAATTCGCGCGGCGGTAGACGCCGGGCACGATCTCGTCATGACCACCGGGGGGACCGGGCTCACGCCCATGGACAACACTCCTGAGTACACGCGGCCTTTGCTCGAGCGCGAAATCCCAGGTATTGCTGATTCCATTCGTGCCTTTGGTGTGACCCAGGGGATTCCCACCGCGGCGCTATCGCGTGGGGTGGCGGGTCAGCGAGGAACGAGCCTGATTATTAATGCCCCGGGTTCGCCCGGTGGCGCCAAGGACGCGGTGGCGGTGATCGCCCCGATCGTGATGCACGCCCTCGATCAAATTAACGGCGGAGATCACCCCGTCTCGACAAGCAAGTAGCCGGGTCGTTTCCAACCCGGCTACCACGTACTGCTGCTGCACTTAGATGAACAGGAGCTGCGCGCCTTCTGTCATCTCAATGAAATCGCTGGCGCTGATGATTCCGTCCACGCCGTCGTAGAGATCCGCTGCATCGAGGTGGTTCATGTCCGCGCTGAGGCGACATGCCCAGATGCGTGCGCCGGAGTCCTTCACCAGATCCAAGAAATCAGGAACGGTCGGAATATCCAAATCCGCCAGTGACTTCTTCATGGCATGAGTGGCCATGGTGGTGACACCGGGCAGCGGGCTTAATGCTGCGGGCATGTGTGCGGCTGGGTTGCCCACGGGGGAGAACTTCAGATCGTTCATGCGGCTCTTGGTAATAATGTCAAAGCCCCAGAACGTGAAGAACAGTTCCACTTCCACACCCTCGCCGAGTGCGGCGTTGCCCAGAATCAATCCGGGGTACGCCATGTCCAGCGAACCTTTGGAAATAATGATCGCAAGTTTGCGTCCAGTTTCTTCTTCGTCGCCGAAGGAAGGAACGAGCATCTCAGCAGGTGCTGTGCTCATGAGTGTCATCTCCTCTTAAACGCAACCGGCAGGCTTGGGAAGTCCAGCGATATAGGACATCTTCTTGGCCGGCTTCTTGGGGAACAGGGCAAAAAGGCGCTTGGTGTCCACGCCACCTGCGGTGGAGACGCGACGCAATGTCGGTGTGGCGCCGGTGGCCTTGAAGTCCTCGCGCAGGAAGTTGATTACCTGCCAGTGCTCGTCGGTCAACGGAACGTCAATTGCAGCGGCGAGTGCCTTGGCAATTTCCGGATCCCACTGGTCGTATTCGGTGAGGAAGCCCTCGTCGTCGACGGCGACTTCGTGACCTTCAATAACTGTTGTTGGCATGATTTTCCCTTTCCTTAGCTTGCAGCTTTTTCGAGTTGTTTTTCGGTGAGGAGATTGGTGTCTTTGCCGCTGAGGCTCATGTGAGCGGAGACGGGCATTTGGCGTCCTGGCATCAAGATGTTCCAGTACACCCACTTAAAAGCCATTTTTCCCATGTGGTTCATGCGGGTTTTCTTCAACAGTGACATGGGTCCCACAATCGGGTACGGGTACTTCCCGGGGAGTGGTTCCACGTTGTAGTTGAAGTCGATCAGCATGGCCTTGCCGCCGCCTGTCTCAATGAAGCAGTTGGCGTGTCCATCGAAGCGATGTGTCATGTCCTGACCGGCAATGTGTTGCATGAAGTTTTCCACGAACACATCTACCTCGAAGTGGGCGACTGAACCAGCCTTGGAGGCTGGAATGTTGTTGGTGTCGCCGAGGGCAAAGATGTTGTCGAACTGGGTGGACTTCTGAGTGAACTTGTCCACCGGGACCAGGTTCAACTCATTACCCAGACCGGAGCGTGCCAGGAAATCCTGTCCCATGTTGATCGGGATCGAGACCAGCAGGTCAAATGGCACCCGACGCTCGTCGTAGGAGACAACTTCATTTGTCTCGTTGTCTACCTCCATCAACATGTAGTCAGGCTCCACGGTGATTTGCTTTTCCTCCAGCGTGGCACCAAATGCTTTGGCGGCAATCGGCTGGGTAAAGGCGGCACCGAGTGGTGTTACGTAGGTCATGGTCACTTTGTCGCGAATGCCTTGGCTCTTGAAAAAGTCGTCCGCGAGGAATGCGAACTCCAGCGGCGCAACCGGGCACTTGATCGGCATCTCAACAATGTTGATCACCACATTGCCGCCCTCGAAGCGCTTGAGCTTCTCCGCCAGCGCCACGGATCCCTCGTAGGTGTAGAACTCGTGCACGGCGTCGTTGTCCGCGATTCCTTCGGCGAGACCATCTGTCTGATCAGGTCGTGGCATGACACCCGTTGCAATAATCAGGTAGTCGTAATCGAATTCCTTACCGTCGGTGAGCACGACCTTGTTGTCCTCGGCGACAACGCGATCAATCTCGCCGTACACCAACTCAACGTTCTTATTGAGGGACTCCCGACGCGACTTGGTCACCTGATCAGGCGAGTAGGTGCCAAAAGGCATAAATAAAAAGCCGGGTTGGTAGCGGTGGTTATCGTCACGGTCAATAACCGTGACCTGCCAATCCTTGAGCTTATTGGCCAGGCGATTGGCGGACATGGTGCCGGCGGTTCCCCCGCCGAGGACTAGGAGCTTTTTCATATCTACACGGTAGATGCGTGATCCACGCGTGTTTCCCGCCAAGAGCCAGTATTTATTGGGCCCTAAGTCCCGAGAATCCGGGATTAATCACGTGGTTGATTTCAGGAGGGTGATTTCAGGCGGGTGATTTAGCGCGGACCCACGATTCTTCGATCTCGGCTTCTGCTTCCTTGCGACCGGTCCAGGTGGCCCCTTCGACGGATTTACCGGGCTCGAGGTCCTTGTACACCTCAAAGAAGTGCTGGATTTCCAGTCGATCAAACTCTGAGACGTGGTGGATATCGCGGAGATGCTCCAAGCGTGGATCTCCCGCCGGGACGCACAGCACTTTGTCGTCACCGCCGGCCTCGTCGGTCATGCGGAACATGCCGACCGCGCGGCAGCGGATCACCACGCCGGGGAAGGTGGGTTCCTGCACAAGGACCAGGGCATCGAGCGGGTCACCATCAAGACCCAACGTGTTATCAATGAAGCCGTAGTCGTGGGGGTAGCGGGTCGAGGTGAACAGCATGCGGTCCAGGCGGATCCGACCGGTGTGATGGTCAATCTCATATTTATTGCGACTGCCCCCCGGAATTTCAATGGTGACGTCAAATTGCAGTGGCTCCATGTCGGTAACAATAGTGACTCCCGGTGGGGGTGACTTAGAGTAGGGACGATGTCTCCTTTCATGCGCAGGCTCGTGTCGGTTACCGCCGCCCTCTCCCTCGTGGGTGCGTTCACCGCGCCGGCGGTGTTCGCCGCGCCGCCCCCGGGACCGATTCCGGCGATCTATTCGCCGTTGAGTCAGAGCGCACCCGTCCCCTCCACCGCAGGTATTGATCGTGCGATTGGGGATTTAGCAGACTCGCGAAGTGTTGGTGCGTTCTCCATGCTGGTGATTGACCCGGTCACCGAGCGCACGCTCTATACCGACAAGTCTGCCGTGAACCGTATCCCGGCATCCGTGACCAAAGTGCTGACCGCGGCAGCGGCCCTCAGTGCATTCGGTCCGTCCTATCGCGTGACCACCCCCACCACGGTGCTCGGCGACACCCTGTATTTGATCGGTGCGGGTGACCCGCTCATGCCGCGGGCGAAAGGTGATGGATCGCTTAAAGCGCTCGCCCAGGAAAGTGCCGCGGCCCTGCTCAAGCGCGGTCAGAAAAAAGTGACATTGGTGTTCGATGATTCCCTGTTCAGCGGGCCAGCATTGGGGCCGGCGTGGAAAAGCACCTACCCGAAACTCGGTGTCGCGGCTCCGGTGAGTGCACTCGCTGTGGGGGGTGCGCGGACGAGCCCAGGTTCGGTATCCCGCGTGAGCAACCCGGCCAAGCAAACCGCGCAGCTGTTTGCTCAGCGACTGCGCAATCAAGGAATCACCGTGTCTGCGATTCGCAAGGGGACCGCCCCGAGCGCCGCAACAGCAGTGGCATCTGTTCAGTCCGCTCCCATGTCTGAGTTGGTTCAGGTCATGCTCCGCGACTCTGACAACGACGCCGCGGAAATCCTGGCCCACCTTGTCGGCGTGAAGGTCGCTCGTGACGGTTCCTTTGCCGGCGGTGCCCGAGCCATGACGTCGGTGCTCGCGTCCAAAGGAATCAACACCAGTCGCATGAAGCTGTTCGACGGAAGCGGTTTGTCCACCAAGAACCGGGTCTCCAGTGAAGTTTTTGGTGCAGTGCTGACGGACATGGTGCGTGGTGATCAACCGCCGTGGTCTGCCATTGCTGAGGGACTTCCCGTGGCTGCGGAAACGGGAACACTGGAGGATCGGTTTGATTCCAAGGGCACGCGTGCTGGTGCTGGTGTTGTGCGCGCCAAGACGGGTTCATTAACCGGGGTGTCCACTCTCGCCGGAACAATCAAAGATCGCAGCGGGCGTTTGCTGGTGTTTGTCATGTTGGGAAACAAGGTCCCGTCGATTCCCAGTGCCCGCAACACCATGGATCGCATGGCGGCGACACTCGCAAAGTGTGGTTGCGCGTGAGTGCGCGTGACACCAGTCCGTCCGGAACTAATTCGCCCGCACCCCATGCCGTGCCGCACTGGTCTTTGATCAACTCTGCAGCACAACGCACCATGCCCACCGGCCCTTATGTGTCACCAGCGAGTGCGCGCCGCGCTGTGCGTGATTTGCGGCGGTATGCGCTCAGTGCTGCCTACCACGTCAAGCGCTTAACCGGCTTAGACGCCGGAGAGGCGTTACCCGCCGTGGTGGTGGATCGGGCGGGATGGATTGCCTCCAATGCTGTGGGCATGCAGCACGTGATCAACTTTGTGGACAAAGAGTCATCAGTATTTGACGGATTCAATGATCGCGCTGGCGCCATTCAAACCGGATTGGTGTTGGGGTGGGCGTCCGGCAAAATACTGGGTCAATACGAGGCCTTCACCGAGCCGGGCCGGTTGCTGCTGGTGGCGCCCAACATTGTGAAGGTGGAACAATCACTGGGGGTTCCCTCGCGTGACTTCCGCCTGTGGGTATGCCTGCATGAAGAAACCCACCGCGTGCAATTCGGTGCGGTGCCCTGGATGCAGCAGTACTTCTTAGATCTGATTGCCGAGTTTGTGCGCGCGTCACGGTTACCCACCCACGAACTGGTTGTAAGGGTGGGGCAGATCGTGTACTCGCTGGTTTCGCGGAATTGGCAGGTGTCGAATGGGCGGAGCCTTCTGGAGTTGGTGCAATCGGAGGAACAGAAGCGGGTCTATTACAAAATCACCGCGCTCATGACTCTGCTGGAAGGTCACGCCGACTACATCATGGACTTGGGGGGTCCTGCGTTGATTCCATCAGTGGAGAAAATTCGCGCCGGCTTCGAAGCGCGGCGGGATCAGAATCGCGGATTCATTTCCCATCTCGTGGGCATGAATGAAAAACTCGAGCAGTACCGCAAAGGTGAGATTTTTGTGCGCCAGTGCGTGGACAATCTGGGCATGGCTGGTTTCAATCAGGTGTGGGGATCCCCGGAAACACTCCCTACCTTGGCCGAGATTGACCAGCCGCACCTCTGGCTGCGCCGCATGTCCGTGGCCGCGTAACGATCATGACCGAGAACACGGCCGATCAGCGCGTGTGGGCTTCTCCCACCGTTGTCGGACTGCGTCATGCAGTGCGCGCAACGGTGCCGGCTGACACAACCCGCGTGGTCGTTGGTTGTTCCGGTGGCCCGGACTCGCTCGTACTCACCGCTATTGCCGCCTGGGTCGGCGAACGCCACGGTTTCGCGGTGCACGCCGTCACGGTGGATCATCAACTCCAAGACAATTCCGGTGAGGTGGCTGCCACAGCGGCGCAGAACGCGATCGCACTCGGTGCTACTTCTGCTGAGGTTGTTGCGGTGGACGTGAGCGGTGAGGGAGGGGTGGAAGCGGCGGCACGTCACGCCCGCCGCGCAGCACTGCTCGAGACATCGCAGGGTGCACCGATCCTGCTGGGGCATACCGCCACTGATCAGGCGGAGACTGTGCTGCTTCGACTCCTGCGTGGGGCGGGCACGCATTCACTGAGTGCCATGGCCGCGGTTGACCCGCCGTGGTACCGACCCTTCTTGACGGTGCCGCGTGCG
>JAIOWY010000019.1:0-19250 GCA_021741845.1 Candidatus Nanopelagicales bacterium | reverse complement strand
AATGCCTACCGCGATGATCGGGCAAAGAGAATTGTCGATGCCCTAGCCACCGCTGCCGAAGGACTGGGTGCAAGCCCGGCAGAGGTTGCACTTGCTTGGCTTCGAGATCGCCCGGGAGTGGTCGCACCGATACTAGGTGCACGCACCGCCCAACAACTAGTACTCGCTCTGGGCAGTAACGAGTTGACGCTACCCGAGGAAATTCACACTGCATTGGACGATATTTCCGAGCCGCATCTGGGTTATCCGGAGGCGGGCTGGGCGCAACGGCGGTAGACGCGCTCGTGGGAACCCGCAGTCCACGCCCCAGCATGTGGGAGTATCGAGAGATATCCCTTTCGCGGGATGTCGATCGTGAAGAAACCCGTGACTTTCTTACACATAAGGCCGAACGAGGTCACTGGGAATTGGATCAAACCCGCATTTATCGCGATGGGCGGAAGCGCATTCGACTCCGGCGCAAAGTGGTTAGATTTCCACGCGTGGCAATTCAACCATTCAGCATTAAACCTGAAGCATAAATCTGTTCAAAGTTCGAACTCCGAACTTGAGTCCGTCGACCGGTACGCGTTCGTCGACCCCATGAAATAACCGCCAGTAGTCAAGGTCGGGAGGCATTTGTAGCGGTGAAAATCCGTAGCAGGACATTCCCAGAGTGCTCAGTGCCTTGGCATCTGTTCCTCCGGAAATCATGTAAGGCACCGTCACGGCACCAGGATCCTCCTGCCGCAACACACTGGCCATCAGATCAACTGTCAACGTGTCAAAATCCGCCTCCAAGGCTATATCTGTACTGACCGATTCAATGTTGATCTTCTCTCCAACCAATTGTCTGAGGGTGGAATCGAATTCGTCTTCAAAGCCTGGCAATACTCGACCATCGATATGGGCCAGAGCCTCTGTGGGTATCACATTTACTTTGTAACCGGCCTCTAACATGGTGGGATTTGCGGTGTTCTGCAATGTTGCCCCGACGAGCAGCCCGAGGGTCCCTAGCTTTGACACCAAATCCTCTGTGTCATTCGCATCAATTTCGACTCCATAAACGTCAGAGAGAGTGTCCAGGAAATAATCAACGGTCTTGGTTCGCCTGGTCGGCCACTTGTGCTCACCGATACGTGTGACTGCGCGGGCCAGGTCGGTCACCGCATTATCTTCATGGAGCATGCTCCCATGACCAGCCCGTCCGGCGGCCTTCAACGCTAGCCAACGAATACCTTTCTCGGCGGTCTGAATTGGATACACACGAAGGTCGTCGCGGACGGTCAGCGAAAATCCTCCAACTTCGCCAATCGCCTCTGTGGCGCCGGAGAAGATATCCGGTCTATTTCTGACAAACCATTGGGATCCGTGCTGCATTCCAGCTTCCTCATCTGGAAAGAAGACAATGATCGTGTCGCGACGTGGCTTGAGTCCTTCACGTGCCCAGTGCCGAACAACCGCAAGGATCATGGCATCCATGTTCTTCATGTCGACGGCACCTCTGCCCCAAATGAAACCGTCAGCAATCTCTGCGGCAAAGGGCGGATGCGTCCAGTCTTTGGCCATGGCAGGCACTACGTCTAGGTGCCCATGAACAACAATTGCGGGAGCTTCGGTATCAGAACCTGGAATACGTACAACGACTCCGCGGCGTGTGTCCGACGTGGTTACGACGATCTCGGGTTCATAACCGACCTCACGCAGTGCATTGGCACAAAAGTCAGCTGCCTCAGCTTCACCCACTGTTTCGGCGCTGGCACCCCAATTGCTCGTGTCAATTCGTATGAGCTCGCGAGTCAGATTCACAGCGTCGTTCTCGAGGGCTTCTCTCGCCTGTGCAGACAACGATAATCCAGTGTTCATGCGACGATCATGCCATCTTGTTGTGGTGTCAGGAGAGGTCTTAATCGGAGGAGAAGCGCCCCTGCGGCCAGACACCCCACCACAACAATGGTTACCCATGCATATGGATAGTCCAAACCCAGCATTACACCGGCAAATGCTGGGCCGATCGCCCCAGATATTCCCCATGTCACACTGATCACCGCGTTATACCGACCTCGGAGGTTGTGCGGTGCTAAATCGTTGACGATTGCCGGAATGACCGGGGACCACATGGTTTCGCCCATCGCGAAAATCCCTACCCCCAGACAAATGAGGCCGCCCGCGACGAGAGTGTCAAATTCGATGGATATTCCGACAAGCAACCAGGCCAGAGCCCAAACAAGTCCAACAATTCCGGCGGTTTTGCTCCGAGATCTGCCTCGGAGGATTCTGATGACTACCAGTTGACTTACAACGACTACCGCGGTGTTGACGCCGAATGCCAGACCGAGAAAAGAAACGTCGAGATTCCCAATCACAGTGGCGTAAATGGGTAAGCCAACTTCCAAGGAACCGTATCCGAAAGTCAACATGACCAGGGACGCGAGAACAAGATGCCGCATAGCCTTGTCACGGGCAATGAGGCGATAACCAGTTTTGTGGGCAGGTGTTAGTGATGCACTGGAATCTTGACCTGTGAGATTCTCCCCTTCTCGTCCCACGCCAACGCCAGTCAGAGTAAGCAGAATCCCTGCGTAGATGAAAAAGGTGAGTGAATCTAGGAGATAGAGGGTGGAGAAAGTGCCAACGTCGTTGACATTAACGATAAGTGCGGAGACCAATCCCCCAACACCCAGACCAAGGTTGAGGAGCATGAATTGCAGCCCGAAAATCTTTTGTCGATGCTCGGGAGGGGTCACGCGGGCGTATAGCGCGCTCTGCGGAGCCCACACGCCTGACTCCCCCAGGGCAAATACCGTGGCAACGGTCAGAGCGAGCGTCAGTGAATCCACCTGCGAGAGTCCAGCCACACCGATACCCGTGACAACGAGTGCCACCATCATTACTGGGCGCGGTCCGACCCTGTCGACCAGAGCACCTACCGGCGCGGTAGCCACCAAACTGACAACGGCTATGTAGGCCACGATCAGACCCCCGGTAGCAACGCCTAATCCACGAACCTCTCCGAGGTAAATGACAAGGAACGGCAGGGTTAGTCCCGATCCGAGTGCAGAAAATGCGTTTCCCATCAGGATTCGTTGGGCGATGGGGTTCACATCAGCGAGTAACGCCACGGGTATTCGATCCGATCACGTGAGGGCTATTCAGGCACGTCCCGAACACCCAAGACTATCTATCCCGGGCCCTCGGTATAGTTGCGCTTCGCCGCGCAAGCGGCAACCCAGTCCGGGTGGCGGAATAGGCAGACGCGCTAGCTTGAGGTGCTAGTGCCCCAAAAGGGCATGGGGGTTCAAGTCCCCCCTCGGACACCAATGTGTTTATCAGCAGTGCTGGCCTGTCCCTGTCGAACTCGCCAAACGGCTGGCAACTCGCTAGCCGGTAACGGCACTGGAATCCCACCCCGAGACCGCCTCTAACCAGATTCGCGAAGCGAGTGACGGCTGATATTTGGAACGCAATTCGGCATACAGGGCACCCATGAGGTTCGTGTTCTGGTCGAGAAGTGCAGAACGAACCCTGTCCTCCCACTGGGCCTGCCAAGCATCTGCAGATACTGGTGGCTCAATCGCGGGCGGCGAGCCTAGCTCGGAGGGCATCGCGTCGCTCCTCAAATCGATTCACGTTGACATCCATGTCTGCAAGGATCTCAGCTAACTCATCACGCGCAGCTTCGCCTTCTGCGGAAAAGTCATTGCGTTCAAATATTTTCCATTTCCTCAATACCGGCATGAGCACCTCGTCACGATGTTGTTTGAGATCGTAAATACCTGCTACAGCGATTTCGACCGCTTTACGCTGGAAGCCGTCAATGCCGTGTCCAGGCATGGCGAAGTCGCGCACACTCTTCATGATCGCAACCATGGTGGGGTCCGGTGAGATTTCTAGTGCGGCTGCCAACAGATTGCGATAAAAAATCATGTGCAGGTTCTCATCGAGTGCAATCCGTTGAAGCAGGGCCTCAGCGATGGGATCACCCGTCGCGATACCCGTATTGCGATGCGATACACGGGTGGCCAATTCCTGAAATGAAACGTACGACAGACCCGCCAATATCCCGGGGTGTATTGCTTCAAACCCTGCCTCCATATGAGACATCCGAGCGTCCTCTAATGCCACCGGATCGACTGCTCGAGTGACGACCAGATAGTCACGAATCGCTGTTCCGTGTCGGCCTTCTTCTGCTGTCCACCGGCCCACCCATTCGCCCCACGCACCATCCCGACCAAAAATGCTGGCAATCTCATGGTGATAGCTCGGCAAATTGTCCTCAGTGAGCAGATTGATAATCAAACTCGTCCGTGCTGCCTCGCTGAATCGACGTTGCTCGGGAGTCCAATCCTCACCACCGAGGTGGGCAAAATTGGCTCCTTCATCCCACGGGATGTAGTCATGCGGGTACCAGGATTTAGCCTGTTGGATATGGCGATTGAGTTCCTGTTCAACCACCGGCTCCAATTGTGTGAGCAGGTCTAATGTGTCACGTTCTTCAGCAATCGCCGTCATGTCGATAGTCTGGCACGAATAGATGTGCAGGTGGCGCATCGGAGGCAACTCCAAGGTAGATTTCACCTATGAGCAGCGATGTAGATAGACCTGATGAGATTGCCCGAACAACGGTGGATATGACCGATCCTGCAGGTGATTCTGCTGACCAGGCTGACCGGCTCAGCATGATTATGGAAGCCGAGGCAGCTCGCAACGCAGCTCGGGGCATCACAGGCGAATTTGGTGGAGAGGGATCCCTCGATGGATATTCCTATCCGCTCGAAGACACGGAGGAAGTGCTCGCCGTCGAAGATGCAGAAGACTCCAGTGATGATCCCATGCATGCGGGAGGACTTAATCCGGCTCCCTGGGTGCCGGCCGAACAGGCTGCTATGCATATTGAAGGTTCCGATACTTACTACTCTGATGAAACAGATGAACAGCGAGCGGATCCTCAATTTGATCAGTTCGATGAACCGGACAAGCACCTGACTCCCGAAGATGAAACACTGATGGGAATAGATCCATACGACGCTTAGTCCCCACGTACCCGCCAACTTCCACCGGTTTGCTGGTATGAATACTCCATGACCAACGCACCTTCGAGCGATCATGTCCTATATGACGTTGCTGATCGAATAGCCACCATCACTTTCAATCGGCCAGAGAAGCTCAATGCACTCTTGCCTGACATGATTCACACCTATTCGGATTTACTCACTTACGCTGATAACGATCCGGAGGTTCGCGCGATAGTCGTGACCGGTGCCGGTCGTGGGTTTTGCTCCGGTGCTGATCTGAGTGTGTTGGGACACGACCCCGAGTTGGTCCAAGGATTTCTCCAAGGTCAGAGCCATGCAACCGTTCCCGGCAAGTACCTTCATCTAAATACTCCGGTTATCACCGCAATAAATGGTCCGGCTGCCGGTCTGGGATTTGTTATTGCGATGAGCGCTGATATCCGATTTGCCCACAAGGATGCGACATTGAGTTCCACCTTTGCTCGTCTGGGGCTAATTGCCGAATACGGGATAGCGTGGTTACTCCCCCGATTGATCGGGCTAGGCGCGGCAACCGATCTGTTGATCAGCGGCAGAACAATTTCCGGCAGTGATGCACTGGCCCTTGGCATGGTTCATGGGGCTTCCGATCAACCTGTGATTGACGCACACCAATATGCCGCCGATCTAGTAACTAACTGCTCCCCATACTCCATGGCCGTTATTAAGTCGCAAATTCTTCGCGGACAAAACGCAGAGTTCAACCCTTCCGCGGACGATGCATTCGTGGAGATGGGACACGCCTTTGGTCAGCCAGATTTACATGCAGCATTAGTGGGGAAAATTAATAAGACAGCACCAGATTTCCCCAATTACCAATCAGGGCAGTAATCCAACGTGAGCCAATGCCATGCGGACGAGTCGCCCTTGGCCGCCGGAAATTTCTGATTCAAAATCAGGACTCGTGGCTTTCTCGGGGGTGACCCAAATGAGATCCAATGAATCTTGAGATGGACTGCATTCGCCGTCAATGGGCACAATGAACGCCAGGGATATTGCGTGCTGACGAGGATCGTGGAAGCCGGTTACTGATACGTCGGGGAAATACTCCACAACCGTGAATGGTTGGGGTGATGCGGGGAGCCGGGGAAACGCCATGACACCAAGATCCTTTTCCAAGTGGCGCATGAGTGCGTCACGGACGCGCTCCTTGTGAAGAATTCTCCCGGACACGACCGCCCTACTAATGCTTCCATCTGGCAAAGCACGCAGAAGTAGTCCAATCTCGGTAACAGCTCCGGCGGAGTCCACTCGAACGGGAATGGCATCTACGTACACGATCGGTAGATTGTTACGAGCTTGCTCCAATTCGGAGTCCGAAAGCCACGCACCAGAGTTCTCAAGCACATCAAATAGCACAGTTCATCTTCTCACGAAAATTGGTATTTGTTCAGGAAGTCCACCTCGGGAAACATTGCCATCAGGTGGAAAAGCGAGGTGCAAAGTACAGTGACACCATGTCGCACTCCACTCCAGCCGCCGACGGTCCCCTGCGCCCTGATGGCACCCCGTATCGAGTTCATAAGACAGAGGAAGACTGGAAATCCGCACTTTCACCCGAGGAGTACCACGTGCTCCGGGAAGCCGGCACCGAGCCAGCCTTTACCGGTGAATATACGGACAACCACGCCACAGGGTCATATTCGTGTCGGGCCTGCGGAAGCGAACTCTTCCGCAGTGATACGAAATTCGACTCCCATTGTGGCTGGCCGAGCTTCTTCTCCCCCTTGGCGCAAGACCGTGTCCTATTCCTCGAGGATCGTTCCTTGGGTCGGGTTCGCACGGAAGTGCGTTGCGCCACGTGCGGTGGGCACTTAGGGCACGTTTTTGAAGGGGAAGGGTATGAGACCCCCACAGACCTTCGATATTGCATAAATTCCATCAGCGTGACATTCGAGCCAACAAACTCCTGATGCTCTGCCGGCGTGCCAAGAGCTTGTTACGCACAGAGATCATTAGCCTTGCAATGTGAGAGCGGTTGGCAATGATCCCCAGGCATTTACCGCCGCGGTAGCTGACATCACCTCGTTTGTATCTCGGCCGGATATCACTCTGTCTGAAGTTCCCGCGCCAGCTCGCCTTGCGCCACATGCGTTGGCTCTTGTCGCTGAACCGGCTGACCCTGAACAGGACACCTTTTCGGGTCGATTCGTGCTCCTGCACGACCCAGACGGCGTTGAGGAATGGAATGGAACCTTCCGGGTCGTCATATTTATCCGCGCCACGCTGGAGGCAGATTTACTCAACGATGAACTAATGCGAGCGGTGGCGTGGAGTTGGGTGACAGAAGCAACGCACACGCTCATGTTGGATGAACTGGGCGGCACGGTGACCACCAACTGCGGCGACTCCTTCGGCTCACTGGCAGATAGGCCCTCCGACGGATTCGTTGAAGTTCGGGCATCGTGGACTCCGCGGGAAACCGACAATGTGCCCATGGACTCACTAGCCCAGCACCTCCAGGCCTGGATAGCCTGCCTGGAGTTTGCCGGTGGCTTAACCCCCTTATCCGATGGCGTTGTTCCCGTTCTATCTGCCCGCCGCCGTGGATGAAGTCCCCGAGGTAACCGAGCGAACTCCGTATTCCTTGCGAGGTTCGGTTGCACCTGTGGTGAGTTCTCCGGACGATTTGAATCGTTACGCCGAACTACTGCATCGTGGCAATGGGCCTATTGCCGTGGATGCAGAACGAGCCTCCGGCTTTACCTATTCGCAGCGCGCCTACCTGATTCAGATTAAACGCGAGGGCGCGGGTATCGCACTCATTGATCCCATTCCACTCGGAGACTTGGCACCTATTGCTGCGGCGACTGAGGGCGCGGAATGGATCATTCATGCAGCAACGCAGGATCTGGAGTGTCTGCGCGAGGTTGGTTTGAAGCCACAATCCCTGTTTGACACGGAACTTGCCGGGCGCCTTTTGGGTCGTGAGCGTGTTGGTCTTGCTGGGCTGGTGGAATCGGAACTTGGTGAATACCTGGAAAAGGGGCATGGGGCAGCCGATTGGTCGCAGCGCCCCCTGACGAGTGACATGTTGGCCTATGCGGCCCTTGATGTTGAGCTACTCATTGAGTTGCGCGACTCCCTCGAGGTCTCACTTCGAGAAGCGAATAAATGGGATCTCGCACAGCAGGAGTTCGATGCCCTCACGCGATGGCAACCGAAACCACCCAGCGGCGAGGCGTGGCGACGGACATCCGGGGTGCACTCTATCCGCGCTCCTCGAGCGCGTGGCATTGTCCGAGAACTCTGGATTACTCGAGACGACATTGCCCGACGTCGAGATATAGCACCGGGACGAATCTTGCCTGATCGGTCAATTATTGCGGCCGCGAACGCTCGTCCCACCAGTAGCGAGAAACTCCGGACACTCAAAGAATTTAATGGTCGCGGCGCCCACAAGTACTTGTCACAGTGGTGGTCTGCTGTGGAGAGAGCCTATTCTCTGCCCGAGTCGGACCTACCGGGAAATCCGCCACGGTCGGAGGGTCCTCCACCACCCAAGTCCTGGGCAGACAAGAATCCAGCCGCATTTGCGCGCTTGGAATGCGTGAAAAGTGCACTTGCTCAATTGTCTGAGGACATGTGTATCCCCGTTGAAAACCTGGTGCTACCTGACTTAATCCGCCGCATGTGTTGGGAGGGCTGGGACTCTGATCTGAATGCCCGACTGTCCGTCGGTGGCGCTCGTCCCTGGCAGCGTCAGCTGGTCATCCCCCTCCTTCAGTCATGTCGAGACGCCCAGCCATCGGATATTCCTGAACAGGCCACGCCGCCGGAAGCGATTCACTAATTTCGGCCACCTGCTAAGTTACTTGCGGGTAACATAGGTATTTCCTGAGGAGGAATACATGGCTGAACGTGAAAATGTGGTTTTTGTTGATGGTGCTCGCACCCCCTTCGCCCGGGCCAAAAGCCTGTATGCGGAAACACGAGCAGACGACCTGGTGGTGAAAATCATCCGAGAGCTCCTCCGACGAAACCCTCAGTTGCCCGCGGATCGCATAGACGACGTTGCCATTGCCGCAGCGACACAGATGGGTGACCAAGGCATGAATATTGGTCGCTCTGTCGCGTTGCTCTCCGGCCTTCCATCCTCAGTGCCGGGGTATTCCATTGACCGCTGGTGCGCCGGAGCCATGACGGCAGTCACCACCTTGTCTAGTGCGATCATGGCTGGCGCCTACGACCTCGCCCTTGCCGGCGGCGTTGAGCACATGACTCACCATCCCATGGGTGAAGGAGTCGATCCCAATCCCCGTTACTTGTCGGAACGGCTCGTGGACCCAGAGGCCATGCTGATGGGCAAGACAGCGGAAAACCTACATGACAGATTCCCGCACCTCACCAAAGAACGTTGTGACATTTTTGCACTCGGCTCCCAGGAGAAGACGGCCAAGGCTTATGCCAATGGACTCATTCAACCGGATTTAGTTCCTGTGGCTGCACGATCAGCCGAGTTAGGAGTAACCCTGGTGACGGAGGACGAGTCGCCTCGCCCCGGGACGTCCTTAGAAGGCTTAGCCACCCTCAAAACTCCATTCCGTCCGCATGGCCGAGTGACGGCTGGCAATGCATCCGGACTATCTGATGGTGCCACTGCGGCGATATTGGCCAATGAACGCGTGGCCGACGAACTTGGTCTGAGCAAGAAAATGCGCATGGTGAGTTTCGCTTTTGCCGGGGTTGAGCCGGAAGTTATGGGCGTCGGACCTGTCCCCAGTACCGAGAAAGCGTTGGCAAAGGCCGGCCTGAGCATCGGAGATATCGATTTATTCGAAATCAATGAAGCGTTTGCCATTCAGGTTTTAGCATTCCTTGATCATTTCGGAATCGCGGACGACGACCCCCGAGTAAACCCCATGGGTGGAGCAATCGCCGTTGGACACCCCTTGGCATCTAGCGGTATTCGACTAATGGCTAATTTGGCTCGTGACTTTGTCGTCAATCCTCAAGCCAAGTATGGAATCACCACCATGTGTATTGGTTTGGGCATGGGTGGAACTGTTATTTGGGAAAATCTCGTAGGAAGCGGAAACTAATGACCACTCCAGAAAACCCGCATGAAGTCGTGACCGAAGCCCGAGTCCGTTTCTTGGAAATGCCCTTGGGTGCAGGCAGCATGGCACTTATCACCTTGGACAACGGGAAGGATCACACACGACCGTCCACTTTCGGTCCCGGTGGTCTAGCGTCATTGAATGCTGCCCTCGACCTCATTGACCAAACACCGGGGGTGGCAGCGGTCGCAGTAACGGGCAAGCCGTTTGTGTTTGCTGTGGGTGCGGATCTATCCGCCATGAGTATGGTGAATGACCCGTCCATCATTGAGTCATTTGGAAAACTGGGGCACAACGTGATGCGCCGGTTGGGTGAAATGAACGTCCCCACTTTCGCTTTTGTCAATGGAGCTGCCATGGGTGGTGGCCTGGAATTGGCTCTACATTGCAATTATCGAACTGTTTCCGCCGATGCCGCTGCTTTGTCACTACCCGAGGTCTTTCTCGGCCTGATACCAGGTTGGGGAGGCGCGTGGCTACTGCCCAACCTGGTTGGTCCTGCTCATGCCCTCGAGGTGATCATCACTAATTCCATGAGTCAAAATCGCCAAATGAAGCCCAAGGACGCCGTCCGTCTGGGCGTCATGGACATCATGCTGGCACCGGCTGACTTCCTGGAGCAGTCCATCCTGTGGGCAGCTCAGGTCGTTCGTGGAGATATCACAGTTGATAGGGCCCCTATTGATCGGGATTCATGGGATGCGGTTGTTGACGGATACCGGCAGCAAGTCGAGAGTCGCATACACGGTGCTACACGTGCGCCCTATGTTGCCCTCGACCTTGTCGCGGCGGCCAAGACCGCTACCCGATCCGAAGGATTTGATGCCGAGGATGCCGCGCTGACGGAGCTCGTCATGAGCGATCCACTCCGCGCATCCCTTTATTCATTTGACCTAGTGCAGCGCCGAGCTAAGAAGCCAGTCGGTGTCCCTGACAAATCACTTGCTCGTCCAGTCAACAAAGTGGGGATTGTCGGGGCGGGACTTATGGCTAGCCAACTGGCACTGTTGTTCGCCCGCCAGTTGATGGTGCCGGTAGTAATGACAGATCTTGATCAGGAGCGAGTCGACAAGGGAGTCGGCTACGCCCACAGTGAAATTGACAAGCTCCTCAGTAAGGGGAGAGTGTCGCCAGACAAAGCAAACCGTTTGAAGGCGCTCATCACGGGGTCAACTTCCAAAGACGGCTTCGCTGACGCTGACTTTGTTATTGAGGCTGTCTTCGAGCAGATGGATGTGAAGAAGAAGGTTTTCGCCGAGGTGGAGGCTGTTGTCACCCCTGAATGTGTTCTAGCAACCAACACATCATCTTTGTCGGTGACAGAGATGGCGAGTGGCCTATCACACCCAGAACGTGTTGTGGGATTCCATTTCTTCAACCCGGTCGCAGTCATGCCACTACTGGAAATAGCTCGCGCCGACAAAACAGACGATTCCACGTTAGCCACAGCTTTCGCCGTAGGTAAGGGTTTGAAGAAATCGTGTGTACTTGTCGCCGATGCGCCCGCTTTCGTCGTAAATCGACTGCTCAATCGATTCCTCGGAGAGATTATTGCGTGCGTTGATGAAGGTGCTAGTTTCGCGGACGCAGATGCCGCGGTTCATGCTCTAGGTCTTCCCATGGAGCCGTTTGTCCTCGTGCAGATGGTCGGACCGGCTGTTGCCCAGCATGTGGCCGAGACACTCAATGGTCATTTTCCTGATCGATTCCACGTTTCGACAAAAATGGGTGAACTCGTCAACCAAGGGATCCCTGGAGTGTGGGTGTGGGACGCGGACGGGAACAAGACTCTGGACCCGCGTGTAGCGGCCATTTTCGGAGATTCACCCAGCACCATGACACCTGATCAGATTCTGGACCGCGCCTTGGCCGCCGTGGAACAAGAGGCCCGCATCATGTTGGCGGAGGGTGTTGTCGCCGAGCCTCAGGATCTAGATTTGTGCATGATTCTGGGAGCTGGCTGGCCATTCTGGTTGGGAGGTATCACCCCATACTTGGATCGTATGGGCGTCTCCGCCACGCCATTCCTCCCCCGAGGTGTTGCGAGCGTTCCCGCTTAGGTACCGGTCGCTTAGGTACCGGTCGCTTAGGTACCGGTCGCTTGGGTACCGGTCCGCTGGGGTACGGAGCGTCTGACGTCAGGAGCTCAGATAGTCACTGGGTGAATGTCGTTCAGAATCGTCGGAAATGCTCATTCCGCGTTGGGACATCCACTCGGTAATGTAGCGGGTGATCTCCTGCGCGGTCAGGCCCAATCGCTGCAAAATGGCTCCCCGTTGGGCATGGTCTAAGAACTCGAGCGGTGTGCCAAAATTCCGCACCGGAATGTCTGATTCGGAGTCACGGAGTGCCTGGCTGATAGCTGCACCGACACCCCCAACTCTGATGCCGTCTTCCAGCACAATAACCAAGCGTGAGGCTTGTGCCCGTTGGATCACCGCAGCCGGTAGCGGCTTAACCCACCGTGGATCAATAACTTGAGTTCCTATCCCTTGGGCCCGCAGTCCCTCAGCAATCTCGAGGCCTAATCCAGCAAAGGAACCAATAGCGACAATGCACACCTCGGCCGACCCATGCATGGCCAGAATGTCTACTCCGTGATCTTCAGCAATTGCATGGATGGGTTCGGGGATGGATCCCTTACTAAATCTGATGACCGAGGGCGCATCAGATATCTCAATGGACTCGCGCAGCGCCCGCCGCAAAGTGGCTCCGTCTCGCGGCGCGGCAATATGCAGACCAGGAACTATTTGCAGCATGGACATATCCCAGACGCCGTTGTGACTAGCGCCGTCGTCTCCTGTCACACCAGCCCTGTCGAGGATGAATGTCACCCCCGCCTTGTGTAAAGCGCAGTCCATCAGCACCTGGTCAAATGCACGATTCAGAAAGGTGGCGTAAACGGCCACTACTGGGTGCATGCCCCCATACGCCAACCCGGCCGCATGCGTCGCTGCGTGTTGTTCGGCGATACCTACATCGAAGATTCGGTCAGGGAATTCCTGGGCGAACCTATCCAGACCAGTAGGGCCGAGCATGGCGGCCGTGATCGCAACCACATGAGGCCGCGCGCGCCCGATCTCCACAAGTTCATCAGAAAATGACTGTGTCCAGGTGGGGCCGGAAACCTTCAACGGAATTCCCGTTTCAGGATCAATCACACCGACACCGTGGAATCGATCGGCTTCATCACGCTCCGCTGGTCCGTACCCGTGGCCCTTGTGCGTCATGGCGTGGACAATCACAGGCCCGTTGAAATCCCGGGCCAATGCGAGCGCAAACTCTAATTCCGATTCATTATGACCATCGATGGGGCCAATATATTTAAGTCCTAGGTCCTCAAACATGCCTTGGGGAGCGACCACATCTTTGACCCCCTTTTTCATACCGTGGAGGGCTTCATAGATGGGCTGCCCAACAACGGGAGTGCGGTGCAGCACGCGCTTTCCCCAGCCCATGACGCGTTCATACTGAGGTGCTGTGCGCAAGGAGGCCAAATGATGAGCTAACCCGCCAATGGTCGGCGAGTAACTGCGCGCGTTGTCATTTACGACAATCACGACCGGTCGATCAGAAGCTGCAATATTGTTCAACGCCTCCCAGGCCATTCCGCCGGTTAGAGCGCCGTCGCCAATAACCGCTACTACATGTTGTTCACCGAGAATTCCTCGTTGCTCCCACGCCTTGGCGAGACCATCCGCATAGGACAGCGCAGTAGACGCATGGGAGTTTTCCACGAGATCGTGGACGCTCTCCTGCCTACTGGGATAACCGCTCAGGCCACCTTCTTGTCGCAGGCTGTCGAAATCCGCAGCGCGTCCCGTAAGAATCTTGTGGACATAGGCCTGATGACCGGTATCCCAGATGATCATGTCACTGGGGGAACGAAAAATTCGGTGTAGTGCGATCGTGAGCTCCACGACCCCCAGGTTTGGACCTAAATGTCCGCCCGTCGCCGAAACTTTCTCTACGAGAAATTCTCGGATTTCACTGGCCAACTGGGGTAGCTTTTCTGGTGACAGCGCCCGAACATCCCGCGGGTCGTGAATGGAATCCAGAATCGTCACTGCCCTAGTCTAGGTCAGAACCCGGTGATATGCCCGTCCCCGCCATCAGGAAACTTCGGACAAGGTCCACCTCCCGCAGTACCCGAACGAGATCCGCACCGACGGTGCTCAGGGCGTTCATGGTTGCGGTGATATCGGAAACTGATTCTTCACTTCGGCTCAGGCTATAAAGCCGACGTAAGGAGGAGATTTGATCTGCAATTATGTGGCGAACAACCCAACCTAGGGCTATCGGATCTCGAACTAATGCGGTTGATCGGAACTCCCCCGGCACCTGGTCCAATAACCATTTGGTGATCGACGTCTCAAAATCTGGATCTGTGGGCAACACCACACCTGATGGCCACCCAGGTGGAAAGTTGGTCATGACCTACAGCAAGCTACGCAACACATACTGCAAAATCCCACCGTTACGGTAGTAGTCAGCTTCACCTGGAGTGTCGATACGAACGCGGGCCGTGAATTCTTTCTTGCCACCATCGGTGGACACCACGCCTACGCGCACCATAGATGGGGTAGATCCGCTATTGAGTTCGGTAATCCCCGTAATGTCGAAGGTCTCGTCACCGTGCAATCCCAGCGAATCTGCACTGTCCCCTTCCAAGAATTGCAGTGGCAGTACGCCCATGCCTATCAGGTTGGAGCGGTGAATCCTTTCATAGGATTCAGCGATAACCGCAGTAACGCCAAGCAGAGCTGTACCCTTTGCAGCCCAATCCCGGCTAGACCCGGAGCCGTATTCCTTGCCGGCGAGGATGACGAGCGGTACACCAGCTTCCCGATACGCCTCTGCAGCGTCAAAGATGGTGGTTACAGGTCTGTCAGGATCAGCAAAGTTGATGGTGAATCCGCCTTCTACCCCATCTAGCAACAGATTCTTGAGTCGAATATTCGCAAAGGTGCCTCGAATCATGACCTCGTGATTCCCACGGCGCGATCCGTAGGAATTGAAATCCTGTCGATCCACACCATGATCGAGCAAGTACCGGCCCGCCGGAGAATCCACCTTGATTGAGCCTGCTGGAGAAATGTGATCTGTCGTGACGGAATCACCTAACTTAGCCAACACACGTGCGCCCTGAATATCTGCGACGGGCTGTGGCTCACGTGTCATGCCATCAAAGTAGGGAGGTTTGCGAACGTACGTGCTCTCCGGATCCCAAGAGAATATTTCGCCCTCCGGTGTCGGCAGTGAACGCCATTCAGAATCGCCAGCAAAGACATCCGCGTAGCGACGGACATACATGTCCGAGTCAATGGAACTCGACATCACGGACTCAATTTCCATATCGGAAGGCCAAATATCATGCAGAAAAACGGGTTGACCATTGCCATCTAACCCCAATGGATCGTGAACAAGGTCAATGTCCATGGTGCCGGCAAGTGCATAGGCCACCACCAGCGGTGGCGAGGCTAAGTAATTCATTTTCACATCTGGATTTATGCGGCCTTCGAAATTCCTGTTTCCACTCAGCACCGCTGTGACAGCAAGGTCATGCTCGTTCACAGCAGCGGAAACTTCGGGGATGAGTGGACCGGAGTTTCCAATACATGTAGTGCACCCGTATCCCACCGTGTCAAACCCCAGCTTATCTAGGTAAGACTGAAGACCTGATTTCTCGTAGTAATCGCTCACTACTTTCGATCCAGGGGCAAGCGTGGTCTTTACCCAGGGCTTTACTGATAGTCCGCGTTCAACGGCATTCTTGGCTAGTAAGCCTGCACCGAGCATGACGGCGGGATTTGATGTGTTTGTGCATGAAGTTATGGCTGCTATTGCCACGGCACCGTGTCCAAATTGAACGGGTTCGCCGGAGACGCTCGTGGTAGCAGTTGCTTGGGGGTTTTCCGTGTAGTCCTTTAGTGCTGCCTGGAAAGCAGACTGCGCGTGAGTCAGTTCCACTCGATCCTGAGGTCGCTTTGGACCAGCAATGCTCGGCACAATCGTGGACATGTCCAACTCAATGAGTTCGGAATAGATCGGTTCGTTATCCGGATCGTGCCACAAGCCCTGCCGCTGCGCATACGTCCTCACCAGATCAATATGTTCGGAACTTCGACCGGTCAGGGCAAGATAGTCCAAGGTAATGTCATCAATGGGGAATATTGCGACCGTACTGCCGTATTCGGGACTCATATTGCCAATGGTTGCTCGGTTCGCCAGAGAAACATGACTGACGCCGGCTCCGTAGAACTCCACAAACTTGCCCACTACACCGTGGCGGCGCAACATTTCCGTGATGGTGAGCACTAGATCCGTCGCTGTCACCCCTGCCGGAAGTTCACCGGTGAGCTTGAATCCAACAACACGGGGTATGAGCATGGAAACAGGTTGACCTAACATGGCAGCTTCGGCTTCAATGCCTCCCACTCCCCAGCCCAAAACACCTAAGCCATTCACCATGGTCGTGTGGGAGTCCGTCCCGACGACGGTATCGGGGTATAGCCGACCGTGACGAGACATAATCACCCGAGCCAAATTTTCGATATTTACCTGATGCACAATGCCGGTTCCCGGTGGAACAACTTTGAATTCGTCAAAAGCGCTTTGCCCCCACCGCAGGAATTGGTACCGCTCACGGTTGCGTGAATATTCCAACTCAACGTTCTTTTCCGCTGAGTCAAGGTGACCGAAGAAGTCGGCAATGACTGAGTGGTCAATAACCAGCTCTGATGGATTAAGGGGTTCGATCTTTGTCGGGTCTCCCCCCAAGTCCTTGACCGCCTCACGCATGGTGGCTAAATCGACGACTACTGGGACACCGGTGAAATCCTGCATCACCACGCGAGCCGGCGTGAATTGGATTTCCTGTGATGGTTCACTACTGGGGTTCCAGGAACCCACGGACGCAATCACCTCACGGGTGACATTGGCACCGTCCTCGGTGCGCAGTAAGTTCTCCAGCAGAATCTTGTGCGTGAAGGGCAAACGATCTGCACCCGGGACAGCATCAATGGCGAAAATCTCAAACGTCTGATCTCCGACAACGAGATCTTGGCGCGCGGAAAATGAGTTCGGATGGGGTGAAACGGACACGCTGCCCTCCACGAAGTGTGAGATATCTTGACGTCAAAATACTAGCAGATTTATCTTGACATCAAGATAAATCTGCTCCGGGCCTGATTCGACGCAGTATGGCGATTGACTCCATGTGCTGCGTCATGGGAAAGGCATCCACAACGTTCAAGGCCTCAATGGAATAGTGCTCAGTCAAAATCTTAAGATCACGTGCTAAGGCCACAGGATCACAGGCGATATAGACAAGTACCTGCGGTGCAATATTGACCAAAGATCGTGCGAGATCGGCGCCTAAACCCGAGCGCGGTGGATCAAGAATTACGCCAAACGGCGCCTTGTCCGCGGTGTGAGCACCAATGAACTCTCCCACATCAGCATGCCGAATAGTCACATCTTGGACCCCGGAGAATGCCACACGAGCGGCGGCAATGGCATGCCTATCGCCCTCCACCAGAGTCACATGGTGAACCCTGTCCACGAGAAATGCCGAGAAAACTCCAACTCCCCCATATAAATCCCACCATGATTGCGATGCGTCAAAGTGCACATGATCACTGAGGAATAACGAAATGGCGTCGGTTACACCGTAGTGCGCTTGCCAAAATATTCGCGGAGTTAGGTCCCACGTCACAATGAATAATTCGTGACGAATGGAAGCGGGACCCCTGAGCACAGTGTCAGCCTGTCCGACACTAACTCCATGGTCCCCTTGCACGACAAAATATTCACCTGTTTTATCCGGCGAACATTCCGACAGCGCCTCACGCATCTCTGGAGTAATGACAGTGCACTCTGGCGTTGCAACAAGTTCACTTGAACCTACCTTGCGCATTGACCAACCGTCTTGCCACACGAATCGGGAACGTGTGCGCCAGTCACCGCCGGAATCCATCCCAGTAATTGAGCTTCCGACGAGATCTTGAGCATCTACCGGGCTCATGCCAGCGAACCGAACCAGTGACTCTCGAACAACCTGTGCCTTCAGAGCTCTTTGATGATCCAGCCCAATAAATTGAAAATCGCATCCACCGCACTCCCCGCTGGCACTACACGGAGGTTTGACTCGATAGCGGCTCGGCTCAAGAATTTCAACGGCACGGGCAAAGAAGACTCTTTTGCGATGGTGCGTTATCTCGACGAGAGCACGCTCACCCTCCATGGCTCCGCGCACGAAGATGGTGGAATCGTGAGCGTGCGCAATAAAGTGACCACCGTGGGCGATCGCTCCGATGGTAAGCGGTATCCGGTCCCCCACCTCCATGGGACGCTCACCCACCAGTTACTTCGTTATCAAAATCGTTGGCCAAACTGCTTTCACTTGATTCCAGTTGCCACGGAACACTAATGACCATGACCGAATTGGAGAAAAGTAGCCGGCTTTTCAGTCTCAATGCCGATTGATTGTGGAGTATTTGCTCCCACCAATGTCCCACCACGTATTGGGGCACAAAGACAGCAATCAGATCATTAGGCGATTCAGAACGAATGCTCTTCACATAATCAATAATTGGCCGAGTGATTTCGCGATATGGCGAATCCAGAATCTTAAGCGTCACTGGTATGGCGCGACGAGACCATTCCTCCTCGAGGAGTTGTGACTCTCGATCATCAACATTGACAGTAAGTGCTTCCAGCACATTTGGCCGGCTCGCTCTCGCGTAGGCGAGCGCTCTCAGTGTTGGTTTATGAATCTTGGAGACGAGAACAAGTGCGTGAACTCGTGCTGGCAGCATGACATGATCGGTTTCCAAAGTTGATAGTTCGCGTCGAACCATCTCGTAATGGCGATTGATCCCGAGCATTCCGAAAAATATTACGGGCAACGCCACGAGGACAATCCAGGCTCCGTTGGCGAATTTTGTGATCACAACAATCACTAGTACGGAACCAGTCATGAGGAAACCAAAAGTGTTGATCGCTCGAGACCGGAGATATTTCCTACGTGATCCACTAGGTGATCTCAGCAAGCGAGTCCAGTGCTTGATCATGCCCAACTGACTCAGAGTGAAGGCAATAAAAACTCCAATGATGTATAGCTGAATCAATTTAGTGACATCTGCTTGAAAGCCAA
>JAIOWY010000018.1:0-19830 GCA_021741845.1 Candidatus Nanopelagicales bacterium | reverse complement strand
TATCGATGGTCGCGAACCAGGGAGTGCGCCAAACTGTCTTATTGATTATTTCCCTGAGGATTACTTGCTTGTCATTGACGAATCTCATGTGAGCGTGCCACAGATAGGGGCCATGTATGAGGGCGATGCGAGCCGGAAAAGGACACTTGTGGAGCACGGTTTCAGGCTCCCCAGTGCTATGGACAATCGTCCGCTGCGTTGGTCAGAATTCGAGGAGCGGATTGGGCAAGTTGTATACCTCTCAGCGACACCTGGCCCCTACGAACTCACGCAGGTGCAGGGAGATGTTGTTGAGCAAGTGATTCGTCCCACAGGTTTGGTGGACCCAGAGATTGTGGTCAAGCCCACAAAGGGTCAAGTAGATGACCTGATACACGAAATCCGTCAGCGCTCGGAAAAGGGTGAACGGGCTCTAGTAACAACTTTGACTAAGCGCATGTCAGAAGACCTGACGGACTATTTGTTGGAGCATGGGATTCGCGTTCAATATTTACACTCGGAAGTTGACACTCTCCGGCGCGTGGAGCTACTCAGAGAGTTACGTTCAGGAGTATTTGATGTCCTTGTAGGGATTAACCTTCTACGCGAGGGATTAGACTTACCGGAGGTCTCCTTGGTAGCAATTCTCGACGCGGATAAAGAGGGGTTCCTCAGGTCGGGAACTTCCTTGATTCAGACAATTGGTCGAGCGGCTCGGAACGTTAATGGGCAAGTGCACATGTACGCAGACAAGATAACTCCATCTATGGCCAAGGCTATTGATGAAACAAATAGGCGGCGTGCCAAGCAAGTTGCTTACAACGTGGAACATGGAGTTGATCCCCAACCCTTACGGAAGAAGATCGCAGATATTACTGACCTGATCGCGCGGGAGGATGTAGACACTGAGCAACTGCTTAAAAGCGCCTCGACCACACAAGCGCGGAGCGCTGCAGGAGTTGATCTCACCGCGCTCATTACCGAACTCACCGAGCAAATGCACGGTGCAGCGGCGGAACTACAGTTCGAACTTGCGGCTCGTTTGCGTGATGAAATATCCGATCTCAAGCGTGAGCTGCGCGGAATGCATGAAGCAGGTCAAGCCTAATGCTGGAAAAGAGGTAGTCGCCGCACAATGGAAGTCTCACTAGGACTGTGGGCTATCACGATCTTGGGCATCATGCTCTTGATCGTCCTTGACTTTGTGGCAATTACCCGAAAGCCACATGACGTGGGATTCCGGGAGGCGCTGCTCGGTTCGATTTTCTATATTGCATTGGCTGTAGCCTTTGGAGCGTTCATTTGGTGGTGGCAGGGCTCGCAAATGGGTTCAGAGTTCTATGCCGCGTATTTGGTAGAGAAATCACTGAGTGTTGATAACTTGTTTGTCTTTATCATCATTTTGACGCAATTCGCCGTGCCATCCAATTTGCACCAACGGGTACTTCTAGTTGGTGTCGCTCTTGCCTTGGTATTGCGAGGAATCTTTATCGCCGTAGGCGCGGCGGCTCTCGCTGCTTTCAGTTTCACATTTGTGGTTTTTGGTGCAATCTTGATCTGGACCGGTGTCCAACTGATGAGGCACCGAAATGAGGATCCCGATCCACAGGACAACTTTATGGTCCGGATCGTGCGCCGGAAAGTTGCGCTGTCGGATAAGTACGAGGGGACCAAACTATTCATCAATGAAAATGGGCGTCGTCTGGCGACACCACTGCTTTTGGTTATGTTTGCAATCGGTAGTACCGACCTCCTGTTTGCTCTTGATTCCATTCCCGCAACGTTTGGTGTAACTCAAGAGCCCTACCTCGTTTTCGCGGCCAATGCATTTGCCCTACTGGGGCTTCGTGCGCTCTATTTCCTTCTCCGGGGATTGCTGGACAAACTCGTATATTTATCAACCGGTCTGTCCATCATTTTGATGTTCATTGGGTTGAAACTCTTGCTCACCTACTTCCACGAGCTCAACGCCTCGATACCAAAAATTTCGACAAACATGAGTCTGGTATTCATTGCTGTGGTTTTGATCGTCGTTTTTGTTGGTTCGGTTATCAAGACTCGCCTGGATCCCAGCGCACGTGGACACGCGGGTCGGGTAACGGACAAAGAGCCCGAAGAGCTCCCTGAGTCGGAGGACTAGAGACCGGCACTTACCAGCCTCGCTGGCGCCAATCGTCAAGTTGCGGGCGTTCAGCACCCAGGGTCGTGTCCTGTCCATGTCCGGGGTAAACCCAGGTGAGATCACTGAGAGGATCAAAGGCAACATTCGTCACGCCACTGAGCAATGTGCGAAAATCCTCGTCCGTCTGGGTCTTACCCACTCCGCCAGGAAATAGCGCATCTCCGGAAAAAAGGTGCTCATGGCCGAAGGGGTCGCGATAGAGAAACATGCTGCATCCAGGGGTGTGCCCACCGACGGTGAGGACCTCCACGTGGCAATTGCCGAACTGGACTAACTCTCCGTGACTCACGCGGCGATCTGTCGGGACGGGTATGGAGGTGGCGTCAGCTGTGGGTGCGACGGTGAGCGCACCGGTGTAGGCAACAACCTCGGTCAACGCCTGCCAATGATCCCCATGTGCGTGTGTAGTGAGCACCATCTCCAGGGAATTGGTACCCACCATGGATAAAATTCGGTCTGGCTCTGCGGCAGCGTCAATGAGCACCTGCGCACCGGTCTCTCGGCAACGGAGTAGGTAAACATTGTTGTTCATTGGTCCTACCGCCAATTTGCTGATCATCAGCTGAGGGAGCTCTCGAACTTGTGCGGCACCACCCACATGAACGTTTCCGGTGTACAAAGTGTCTCCTTTGCGGTGTGCGATGAGAGCCCTTAGGCTCAGCTAACAGTTTAGGCTAGTGAGAAGTGGGGCATGAGCTCGTCCAGTGCCAGGTACATCAAAAAAAGAGATAAGGGAGATTGCGTGGAGCGTCTAGTTATTCGAGGGGCGCGTGAGCATAATCTCAAAGATGTATCGCTGGATTTACCGAGAAACGCATTGATCGTTTTTACCGGATTGTCTGGTTCAGGTAAATCCAGTTTGGCATTTGACACCATTTTTGCTGAGGGCCAAAGGCGATATGTGGAAAGCCTGTCAGCGTACGCCAGGCAGTTCCTTGGTCAAATGGATAAGCCGGATGTGGACTTCATTGAAGGGCTATCCCCAGCCGTGTCCATTGATCAAAAATCCACATCTCGTAACCCTCGTTCGACGGTGGGAACCATTACTGAGGTTTATGACTACCTTCGTCTGCTATACGCTCGAATTGGCAAGCCACATTGTCCCGTGTGCGGTGATCCCATTGCACGTCAAAGCCCGCAGCAGATCGTTGATCAAATTTTGGTCATGCCAGCGGCGACCAAATTTCAGGTTCTTGCGCCCATGGTCCGTGAAAGAAAAGGTGAGTACCTGGAGGTATTTCGTCAACTACAGGCAGATGGCTATTCACGTGTCCGAGTAGATGGAACCGTTTATACCCTCGACGAAGTTCCAAAACTCAAGAAGCAGGATAAACACACGATTGAGGTCGTTGTGGATCGTCTGACGGTGAATCCAGAGTCTCGGCAACGAATGACGGACTCGGTGGAGACAGCCTTGGGATTGGGGCACGGCAACGTGGTTTTGGACTTTGTTGACCGCCCCGCTTCGGCTGCGGACCGGGAACTAGCGCTGAGTGAGCACCTGGCCTGCCCTAAGGATGGTCTATCTTTCGAGGAGCTCGAGCCCCGGTCTTTCTCCTTCAACTCCCCGTTTGGTGCCTGTCCTTCATGCTCTGGGTTGGGGACTACTCGTGAAGTGGATGAGGAATTAGTCATTCCTGACACGAGTGTAAGCATCCTTGACGGCGCGATCGCGCCGTGGTCACGTGGCACTGTCAGTGAATATTTCACTCGACTGTTGACATCTTTATCCGAAGAAACTGGAATCAACCTGGAGACACCGTGGAAACAGTTGTCGGCCAAGGCCCGAAAGATCGTTCTCTACGGAACCGATGCGGAATTACATGTTCGGTACAAAAACCGATATGGACGTCAGCGCTCGTACTACACAACGTATGAAGGAGTTATTCCGTTTATCGAGCGACGTCACTCGGAATCGGACTCGGACTCGTCGAGGGAGCGACTCGAGGGGTATATGCGAGAAATACCGTGCAAAGCCTGCGGTGGATCTCGGCTTAAGCCGCTAACTCTTGCTGTCACCATTTCAGATCATTCCATCGCGGAAATCGCTGCGTTACCCATTAGTCAGGCACGTGAGTTATTGGCTGAGCTCACGCTGTCCGATAGAGATGCAGCTATCGCTTCCAGGGTGCTCAAAGAAGTCAACGAGCGGCTACAGTTTCTTGTTGATGTTGGGCTTCATTACTTGTCACTGGATAGAGCAGCGGGGAGTCTGGCTGGAGGTGAAGCGCAACGAATTCGACTGGCCACTCAAATCGGTTCGGGTCTAACAGGTGTCCTCTATGTCCTTGATGAACCAAGTATTGGGCTTCATCAACGTGATAACGAACGCTTGATCGAAACGTTGATCAGGCTCCGGGACCTGGGTAACACGCTCATTGTGGTGGAGCACGACGAAGACACCATTAGAACTGCGGATTGGATCGTAGATATTGGACCTGGTGCTGGGGAACACGGAGGAGAGGTCATTGTCAGTGGGACTCTGAAAGATCTCATGAAAAACAAGAGATCTATCACAGGTAGGTACGTTTCGGGAGCCACCAAGATTGCGATTCCTGATATTCGCCGTCCGCAGGAGCGAGGATGGATCGAGATCCATGGCGCACGCGAGCACAATTTGCAAAATGTCACTGTGGGCATTCCCCTAGGCAATTTTGTTGTGGTGTCTGGTGTCAGCGGATCGGGTAAGTCCACGTTGGTTAACGATGTCCTACTGGCAGTTCTGTCGAGGGAACTTAATGGAGCATCTGTCGTTCCCGGAAAGCATACGAAGGTCAGTGGCCTTGAACTGGTGGACAAAGTTGTGCACGTTGATCAAAGTCCCATTGGTCGCACGCCTCGAAGCAACCCCGCTACCTACACCGGGGTATTCGATCACATTAGGAAGCTATTTGCTGAAACCCCAGAAGCGAAGATCCGTGGGTATCAGCCGGGTCGTTTTAGTTTCAACGTAAAAGGCGGACGGTGTGAGTCGTGCAGTGGCGACGGAACATTGAAAATTGAAATGAACTTCCTTCCTGATGTTTATGTGCCGTGTGAGGTCTGTCATGGTTCTCGGTATAACAGGGAAACCCTTGAAGTCCACTACAAGGGAAAAACAATTGCTGAAGTACTTGACATGCCCATTGAGGAAGCAAGTGTGTTTTTCGCGGCAATACCTCCGATTGCTCGACATCTCAACACTTTGGTGGAAGTAGGACTAGGTTACGTCCGCATGGGTCAGTCGGCCCCAACGCTGTCGGGCGGAGAAGCACAACGAGTCAAGCTGTCCGCGGAACTGCAAAAAAGATCAACAGGGCGAACCATTTATGTACTCGATGAGCCCACAACGGGACTTCATTTCGAGGACATTCGGAAACTGCTTCTCGTATTGCAGAGCCTGGTCGACAAGGGAAATACCGTGTTGGTTATCGAGCACAATCTTGATGTCATTAAATCGGCCGACTGGATCATTGATCTGGGGCCAGAGGGCGGTTCTGGCGGGGGGCAGGTGGTCGCCTCTGGTACCCCGGTGGAAATTGCCGCCTCTCCCGTGAGTCACACCGGTCGATTCTTGAAACAATTAGAGTTAGACCATTAATTGGAAGGGAACAGTATGAATCGGAATATGGAACGCCGTCAGGTGCTGAAAGCTGGAGCAGTTGTTGGTGGAGTGGCGGTGGGTGCAACCGTGGTTGCTGGTTGCTCTGCGGCAGAGGACATTGAATCAGGTGCGGAGGAGGCGGCAGCGACGGCTTCTGTACCCGTAACTGAAGTGCCGGTGGGCGGCGGTTACATTGCACAGGAACCACCGGTCGTAATTACCCAACCTGAATCTGGCGACATAAAGGCGTTTACCGCTATTTGTCCCCATGCCGGATGCTTGGTTTCCGATGTTGTCGCCAACGAGATTATTTGTCCCTGTCACGGCTCGAAGTTCTCCGCGGTGGACGGGAGTGTTATTTCCGGTCCGTCTCCATCTGGTCTCAACGGTGTCGCTTATGAGGTGACCGGTGAGACTGTCACCTTTGGCTGATGATTTTGGTGTGATGTTGTTCCCACATGTCTGATCCCAGTGAGTATCGACCACCGTCTGGCTCCATTCCAACGGATCCCGGGGTTTATCGCTTCAAGGATCCCCATGGCCGCATTGTTTACGTTGGAAAGGCAAAGAATCTACGAGCACGCCTCAATAGCTACTTCCAGGATTTTTCCGGGCTGCACGCCCGAACTCAACAGATGGTCACCACTGCAAGCTCCGTTGATTGGGTGACCGTTGACACTGAAGTCGAAGCGCTTGTCTTGGAATATTCGTGGATCAAAGAGTTCTCACCCCGTTTTAATGTTCGCTTTCGTGATGACAAGTCGTACCCATATTTAGCTATTTCCGTCTCGGACACCTTCCCTCGAGTTTCCGTTGTGCGCGAAGCAAAGCGCAAAGGAACAAAGTATTTCGGTCCCTACGCCCACGCCTGGGCCGTCCGCGCCACATTAGATGAACTCATTCGGGTATTTCCGGTTCGCTCCTGTCGAGAGGGGGTATTTAGGCAAGCGGAACGCAGCAATCGAGCATGCCTGCTCGGCTATATCGACAAATGTAGTGCGCCGTGTGTTGGTCACATTAGTGAATCTGACTACCGAAGTCTTGTGAACGACCTCATCAAGTTCTTATCTGGTCAGTCCACGAATTTTCTGAAACAAACTCGCGCAAAGATGGTTGAGGCCGCGCAGCTTCAGGACTACGAATCTGCGGCGAAATGGCGGGATCGTGTTTTAGCTCTCGAACGAGTCCTTGAACAGAATGCTGTTGTGTTTGACGACAGCACGGATGCGGACGTTATTGCGGTCGTCTTTGGTGAACTGGACATTGGGGTGCAAATATTCCATGTCCGTTCAGGGCGTATCACCGGACAGAGGTTTATGGTTGTAGAGCGCAGTGAGGATCTCAGTACCGGTGGGTACGTCCAGAGAGTGCTGACGCGAATCTATTCGGATGTCACGCAAAGCGGCATACCTCGGGAAATTCTGGTCACCGAGATGCCCGATGATCCCGAGGTTCTCACCACCTGGCTTGAATCCGAACGTGGATCTCGACTTGTTCTTCGCGTTCCGCAGCGTGGTGATAAGCGAACCATTTTGGCGACCGCAGTTGAAAATGCCGAGCGCTCACTGGAACGCCATGTCATTGAGCGTAGTTCTGACATAACAGTCCGAACGCAATCCCTCAATGCATTACAAGACGCATTGGACCTCACCGAGCCGCCACTGCGCATTGAATGCATTGATATTTCAACCCTGCAGGGATCGGACACTGTTGCCTCCCTTGTGGTTTTCGAAGATGGCCTGCCCAAGAAAAAGGACTATCGAACATTTATCATCAAGGGGGAGAAAACCGATGATCTTGCGTCCATTGCAGAGGTGGTTACGCGAAGGTTCGCTGAGGGCCAAACTCCACTCGACCACGGTAAGTTTTCCTATCCACCAAGTCTGTTGGTCATTGATGGCGCGCGAGGTCAAGCATCCGCTGCCGCCACGGTCTTGAGGGACTTGGGTCTGTCGATTCCCGTCGTGGGATTGGCTAAGCGCCTGGAGGAAGTCTGGTTGCCTGATAGCAATCAACCATTAATTTTGCCGCGCAACAGTCCAGCACTGCATCTCCTACAGCGGGTTCGAGATGAAGCTCACCGGGTTGCCATCGGATTTCACCGCAAACGACGCGGGAAGCGTTCCTTGCTCAGCGGGCTGGATGCAATAGTCGGCCTAGGTCAGGAACGAAGAAGAGCTCTGATTCATCATTTTGGGTCGGTTAGTGCTGTCCGGGACGCCAGCATCGAAGAGCTTCGCGCCGTACCGGGAATTGGGAATCAGTTAGCGGAGTCAATCCATGCGTCGTTAAACCCAGAACAGGTCGAAACAGAGGGTGCTTGACCAATCGGATAGCGTTTTGTCAGACCTGACAGGAGGTGCCGTGCCAGCTGACCCAAAATTTGAGTTAACAGTCCTCACCGGAATGAGTGGTGCGGGGCGTACTACAGCTGCACGGGCACTGGAGGATCTCGGGTGGTTTGTGATTGACAACCTCCCACCAAAGCTTATGGCAGATGCCATTGAGCTGGCTCGAAAGAGTGCAGACGTCAAGCGAATGGCCGTTGTTGTTGACACCAGAAGCGGGTCTTTCTTCTCGCAACTTAGTGGCGCCTTGACCGAAGTAGCAACGGACAAAACCCAAATAAATATTATTTTTTTGGAAGCTTCTGATGAATCGCTTGTCCGGCGATTTGAGTCTTCACGGAGGCCGCATCCTCTGCAGCAGGAGCAGCGAATTATCGACGGACTTTCCCGCGAACGAGAGTTGCTACAAGATATACGCGGGGCCGCGGACTTGGTCATTGATACAAGTGCGTTGAATGTACATGATTTAAGGCGACGCATCGAGTCATTATTTGGGTTAGACACTGAAGCTGATATGCACGTCACTGTTTTGTCATTTGGTTTTAAATATGGAATCCCGGTAGATGCCGACATGGTTGCCGACGTGCGCTTCCTTCCAAATCCATATTGGGATGAACAATTGCGTCCGCTGACTGGACAAGATGCTGCTGTCTCAGACAGTGTCCTAGAGCGCCCAGGTGCCCGTGAGTTCCTGTCGAGTTTTCAGGAGTTGTTAACAATTTCGAGAGAGGGTTACCTCAGAGAAGGTAAGCGATTGGTCACTGTGGCTATTGGTTGTACTGGAGGCAAGCATCGAAGTGTCGCCATGACGGAAGCGTTAGCGACGAGTTTGCGAAATTCCGGTGTAGACGCGGTGGTGTATCACCGAGACCTAGGTCGAGAGTAGTGACTTACAACGTTGTTGCCTTTGGTGGAGGGCACGGCCTGTACTCCACGCTGCGGGCACTGACGCTCCTGAAACAAGAGGGCAAGGTTCCCCTGTCCATCACGGCAGTGGTTGGTGTCTCTGATGATGGCGGTTCGAGCGGACAGTTGCGGGATGTGTACCCGGTGGTACCTCCCGGCGATTTACGCATGGCTTGCGCAGCGCTGTGTCCTCCCTCCGATCAAGGGCAAGGTGTTTCTATTGAACAGGTACTGCAGTTTCGCTTCCCTGACGCACCAGCATCCGGGCTAGCCGGGCATGTGGTGGGCAATATCGTGCTCACCGCACTGTGGTCCATGGGTTTATCCACCACCGATGGACTCACCCGCTTGGGCTCCCTGCTCAATCTGCAAGGACAGGTCCTTCCTGCCAGCACTGAACCGACCGTGATCAGTGCTCTGATCACCAACGAGTCAAGCGAGGGGAGTGAATCACCTCACCGGGTTGTTGGTCAGGTGGCTGTCGCTCAGACGTCGGGCACTGTGGTTGAACTATTTCTGGAACCGGCTGATCCAGAAGTTGGTTATGAAGTGATCGACGCAATAAATAGTGCCGATCTCTTGGTCTTTGGACCTGGGTCGTGGTTCACGTCCGTTATCCCGCACCTCCTCATCCCGCGGATTCGATCTGCCATTTCTCGGAGCAACGCACTTCGTATTCTTATATTGAATTTGGTGCCAGGACACGGCGAGACGGCGCGGTACACCCCGTCGGACTATCTGGACTCGTGGCGCACGTCGGCACCTGAGATTGGTCTTGATTACGTTATTGCTGATTCGGCGCATGATTCGGACATAGATCAATGCGAGTATTCAGCGCAACAGGCAGGAGCCACGGTGATCTGGCAGTCCTTATCCCAAAGCACACATGTACATGACCCTCATAAGTTGGCGGCAGTATTGGATAAGGTTCGCGGAATGAGAAGAGGCACCACATGGCCATGACATCTGAAGTCAAGGACGAATTAAGTCGAGTCGAGGTGACCAAGACTTGTTGCCGCAAAGCAGAAGTATCAACCATCCTGAGATTTGCATCTGGGCTGCACATCGTCAATCGACAGATAGTTGTCGAAGCTGACGTGGATACTGGAGCGGCAGCTCGACGTCTTCGCCAGGACATATTCGATATTTACGGGCACGAGAGTGATATCGCCATGGTTCAAGGGACGGGTATCAAGAAAGGCACCCGCTATCTCGTTCGTGTGGTCACCGGCGGGGAGGCTCTGGCCAAACAAACAGGAATTGTCGACGCGAGTGGACGCCCGGTCCGTGGATTACCGCCGGCTATTGTCGCTGGGGCCTTATGTGACTGCATATCCGCGTGGCGTGGCGCGTTTCTCGCTCACGGGTCGCTTACTGAGCCGGGTCGGTCGTCCTCACTGGAAATTACTGCCCCGGGTCCCGAGGCAGCCCTTGCACTGGTGGGTGCAGCTCGACGACTCGGAATTACCGCAAAATCCCGCGAGGTGCGTGGTGTGGACCGCGTAGTTATCCGCGACGGCGATTCCATCGGAGCAATGCTGGCGAAACTCGGTGCCCATGAATCCATGATGGCCTGGGAAGAACGACGCATGCGCCGGGAGGTTCGAGCGACAGCCAATCGGCTCGCCAATTTTGATGACGCGAATTTGCGGCGAAGTGCTCGAGCAGCCGTTGCGGCCGGAGCGCGTGTTCAGCGTGCGCTGGAGATTCTAGGCTCCGATGTACCCGACCACCTCGTTGTGGCCGGCCGGTTACGCATGGAGCACCAACAGGCCAGCCTGGAGGAATTAGGTGCCTTAAGCGACCCGCCCATGACCAAAGATGCGATAGCAGGGCGAATACGCAGACTTCTCGCCCTGGCCGATAAAAAGGCGTCCGAGCTGGGCATTCCCGATACGGAGTCGGCTGTGCATGAATCGGGGGAGCAGGCTTCGGGGGAGCAGGCTTCGGGGGACCGGGAGTCGGCGGAAAACTAGGCCCCGGGAGGAGGCATCGGTTGGCCCAGCGGAGGAAGAATTCTCCTCCCGGTAACACGATGGTAACGCCCTTCCACTAGCGTTAGAACTGAGAAAAATTGGTGTGGGCAGCTTTCTGTAAGCGCTTACAATTCTGAGGAGTGGACATGAAGGTCGGTATCAACGGTTTTGGTCGGATTGGTCGCAATTTCTTCCGGGCAATTCGGGACAGCGGAGCGGCGATCGAAGTGGTGGGCATTAATGACCTCACCGATACCAAGACCCTCGCCCACCTCCTCAAGTACGACAGCATTCTGGGCCGTCTCGGGGTTCCTGTCGAGGCAGAAGATGGCGCGATCGTGGTAGATGGAGTTCGCATTCCGGTTTTTGCCGAGCGAGACCCAGCCAACCTTCCCTGGGGTGCCATTGGTGCAGAGATCGTAGTGGAATCCACCGGCTTCTTCACCGATGCAGATTCAGCCCGAAAGCATTTGGATGCTGGTGCCAAAAAGGTCATCATTTCTGCACCTGCCAAGGGAGAAGACATCACGATCGTCATGGGTGTCAACGACTCCGAATACAACCCCGAAACCGACAACATCATCTCCAATGCTTCCTGCACCACAAACTGTCTTGCACCCATGGCCAAGGCGATTGACGATGCATTCGGTATCGAGCGTGGTCTTATGACAACTATTCACGCTTACACGAATGACCAGAGCATTCTTGATTTCCCGCATAAGGATCTTCGTCGTGCTCGTGCTGCCGCCGTCAACATGATTCCGACCAGTACCGGAGCTGCAAAGGCCATTGGTTTAGTGCTGCCGCACCTGAAGGGCAAGCTTGATGGATATGCCATGCGAGTTCCAGTGCCAACCGGGTCAGCCACCGATCTCACGGTCGAATTGAAAAAAGCCGCCACCAAAGAAGAAATCAATGCTGTTGTCAAGGCGGCTGCTGACGGCCCGTTGAAGGGAATTTTGGTGTACACCGAGGATCCCATTGTTTCGTCGGACATTGTCACCGATCCCGCGTCATGTATTTTCGATGCATCCCTGACCAATGTGAGTGGCAATATGGTGAAGGTGCTTGGCTGGTATGACAATGAATGGGGTTACAGCAATCGTTTGGTTGATATCGTGGAATTTGTTGGAGCCAAACTTCCATCGTGAATAAACTAGCCGACCTTGCACTCGATGGTGCGGTAGTAGCCCTTCGGTGTGACTTCAACGTTCCGATAAATGAGGCTGGGGTTATCACCGACGACCTACGCATCAGGGCAGCAGTGCCTACCATCCTGGAATTATTGAATCGCAATGCCCGCATTGTGATTTTGGCGCACATGGGGCGGCCCAAGGGAGCAGTGGTCGAGTCACTTCGGCTCGAGCCTGTTGCAACGCGTCTCAGTGAGCTACTCCAGCAGCCGGTAAAAATGCTGACAGATAGTGATCCGCTGTCGCTGACGCGGGATATTTCCGCGCAGGCACCTGGCACAGTTTCGCTCCTGGAAAATGTCCGGTTTGATCCGCGGGAAACCAGCAAGGATCATGCTGAACGCTTGTCCTTGGCGAAAGAATGGGCGACCTGGGCCGACTTCTTTGTCTCCGAAGGATTCGGTGTTGTGCATCGAAAACAGGCTTCTGTGACGGAGCTGGCGGAACTTGTGCCGAATGCGCCAGGTTTGTTGGTTGAAAAAGAGACCCAAGTGTTCACCACGTTATTACAGAACCCTGAGCATCCGTATACGGTCGTTTTGGGTGGAAGCAAGGTGAGCGACAAGCTGGGCGTCATCGAGTCATTGCTTCCGCGAGTGGACAACCTTCTGATCGGTGGGGGAATGGCATACACGTTCCTCCTTGCCCAAGGAATGTCCGTTGGAACCTCGTTACAGGAACCAGATTTCCTTGACGCGGCGCGTGGTTTTCTGCGGCAGGCGGCCGAACTCGGCGTTCGAATTGTTCTGCCCGTCGATATTGTCATTGCGCGAGAGTTTGCCGCGGATTCTGAAACATCGATTGTTTCGTCGGATCGCATTCCAGATGACTGGATGGGGCTAGATATTGGCCCGGAAAGCCGCGAGTTGTTCGCCCGCATTATTGAGGAATCCAAGACGGTCGTATGGAACGGACCCATGGGAGTTTTCGAGATGGATGCATTTGCCGGCGGAACCCTCGCCGTTGCACAGGCTATGGCTCGGTCTTCCGCCTTCACCGTCATCGGTGGGGGCGATTCAGCTGCTGCAGTGCGAATCCTTGATGTCGATGAAACCACTTTTGATCACATCAGCACCGGCGGCGGAGCGAGTCTCGAATTTCTTGAAGGTAAGACGCTACCCGGACTAGCCGTACTGGAAGGTAAGACATGAGCAGCAATACACGCAAGCCACTAATGGCCGGCAACTGGAAAATGAATATCAACCATTTCGAGGCAATTGCCCTAGTGCAAAAATTGGCATTTGCCCTGAATGAGTCTGACTTCGAGGCAGTAGATGTTGCGGTTATTCCTCCATTCACTGATTTGCGATCAGTGCAGACATTGATTGAGGGGGACAAATACGAGCTTTTTTATGGTGCTCAGGACGTGTCTCCCCATGACAAAGGTGCACATACGGGAGATATTTCCGCCAGTATGTTGGCGAAACTGGGTTGCACATTCGTGCTGGCGGGGCACAGTGAACGACGCCAAAATCACGGAGAGACTGACCAGTTGATCAACGCAAAAACCCGCACGATTCTCTCCTATGACATGACGCCGATTGTCTGCGTAGGAGAAGGTCTTGAGGTGCGGGAGGCTGGTCAAGCCATTCCCCATGTTCTCGATCAGGTCAGTGGCTCGTTGGTCGACTTCACTCCCGAGCAGGTGGCACATCTGGTGATCGCCTACGAACCCGTCTGGGCGATTGGGACGGGTGAGGTAGCCACTCCAGCCGATGCCCACGAGGTGATTCATGCCATTCGCCGCCATGTAGCCCAAGGGTGGGGGGCAGATTCCGCGGCATCGCTCAGGATTCTGTACGGGGGTTCGGTCAAGGCTGAGAATGTGGCGGCAATCATGGCTCAACCCGATATTGATGGTGCCTTGGTCGGTGGCGCGAGCCTTGATCCAGACGAATTTGTCGGGATTGTGCGCTATCGAATGCACCCCGTCGAAGGCTAGAACTTGTCACGACATATCCTTAAGCGCTGAAGTGAGCAAACCGAAGGGGTACCCGTCCGGCCATGATTAATGCCATCACCATTGCGCTAGCAGTTATTTTGATCATTACCAGTGTGCTCCTGGTTGTCCTCATTCTTTTGCACCGAGGCAAAGGTGGCGGATTGTCTGATTTATTCGGAGGTGGCGTCAGTTCATCCGTTGGCGGTTCCTCGGTCGCTGAAAAGAATCTTGACCGACTAACCGTTGCATTGGGACTCATTTGGGCCGCTGCAATTATTGCCGTGGGACTGCTAGTACGCACAGGTTCGTGAGAGGAAAATAGATGGCTGGCGGAAGTGCAATCAGAGGTAGTCGCGTAGGCGCAGGCCCCATGGGGGAAGCGGAACGAGGTGAAGCCGCACCCAGATTTTTTGTGTCCTTTTGGTGCAGTCGCAAGCACGAATCCCGTCCGAGTTTCGCACTGGAAGCCGAAGTACCTGAGGAGTGGGATTGTCCTCGATGCGGACTCCCGGCAGGTACAGATAAAGACAACCCGCCCTTACCCCCCAAAATTGAGCCGTACAAGACCCATTTGGCCTATGTCAAAGAGCGTCGATCTGACAAGGATGGTGCGGCGATTCTGCAAGAAGCAATAGACAAACTTCGTGGCAATTAGCTGATAAAGATTAATTGATTCGCGGAAACTCCCCGTGCGGGAGTTTCTTCGATTGATCCGACTTCATTAATCGTGGCAGCGAGTGCCGCTTCTTTCCCCTCGCCGGCGGCGAGCATAACTGTGAGTTCAGACCTATTGAGCGTTGAATAGGTGAATGTGACTCGTTGAGGTGGCGCTTTGGGCGAATCTGTGACCGCTATACACGGTTCCCGGGCATATAACTGTTTGGAATGGGGGAAGAGTGATGCAATGTGTCCGTCAGGTCCAAGTCCCAGCACGGTGATATCGAATTGGGGTCCCAGGGGCCCATATTTCACTAAATCAGCTGAATATAAGTCCGCGGCAATTCCCACCGTCGCGCACTGATCACTTCCTGCCACTCGATGCACATGGTCTGGATGATAAAAGTCGCCCAGAATAGAAGCTATTCCTGCATCATTTCTCTCCGGGGAGGAGAGTGGCACAAATCGTTCATCGCTCCACCACAGGTGTACGCGATTCCATGTGTCGATCGGTATTTCTTCAGCAAGAACCCTGAGTTGTTGGGTCACTTGGGAACCGGATGTGCCTCCTGTCAATGCAATGTGGATGTCACCTACTGAAGGACATTGCATGAGGTGTCGGTGCATTAAGTTAATTGTTCGTTCGGCCACACCGGTGATCATGGTGTGTTTTCCTGGCGTAGTGCGGACATGACTGAACCAAAAACATTGTCTGGATCAAGTCGCTTTAATTCCTCATTGAGTAATGCTGACAGATCGCGGTCTGGGAGGGAAATGACCGCATCGGGGGTGTCGGGTCTGCACAAGATAGCGCTATCACCGTCCGTTCTGCTGATAGAAATATCCCCGTTATCAGAGCGGAGCGTGACGGCCGAAATCCCTGGCAGCGAGCTAACGTGGGATCTCACGGGAGCGTCAAGGCGCACATTCAGCCACGTAGCCAGTAGTAATGCACTGGGGTTGCCATCTTCAGCCTCAATAATTACCTCACTCATTGATCCAACCGGTCTATCGAGCGCAGCTGCTAAGGCTGACCGCCATGGAGTCAGACGCGTCCACGCTAAGTCGGTATCACCAGGGTGGTAAGTCTGAGCGCGCAGTGTCAGCGCTTGAGACGGATTCTTCGACATAGCGGAATCGGAAATGCGTCGCTGCGCATGTTTGCCAATGGAGTCTTGGGCAAGGCACTCGGGCGCTACTGACGGCCAAAAAGCAACAACGGGGGTGTCGGAGAGTAGGAGTGGTATGGCTACCGAATTTGCATGCTCAGAAAGTTCTCCGCGTAGACGCAGCACCGCAACTTCCCCCGGTCCATCGTCTCCACCGACGGCAATTTCCGCGTCCAACGTTGGGGCATTGCGACCAGGTCGCGGGATAAGGGTGACAATGCGCATGGGGTGTGCCCGTGCGGACGTGACGGCGGCGGTGGTGGCATCTGACTGAAATTCCTCCGTTGCCAGTATCAAGAGAGTAAGCACCATCCCGGTGGCGGGTGAGCCTTGGCGATGCCGCTCTCGGGAAATGGCCGCTGCTACTTCTCCACCGCTCGTATCATCGATCCGAATCATGGAAAGTCGCCCCTCTGCTTACTAGTAATCGCCATCTACGGCCTCCGCCAGGTGCGGCCATCGCGCTCAATCATGGTGTAGGAACTGGCCGGTCCCCATCCGCCCGACGCGTATTGCTCAGGACGTCCGTGGTCTGCCCAGTACTGGAGAATTGGATCAAGGATTCTCCAACTGATTTCTACTTCCTCTCTCCGGGGGAACAGCGGTGGGTCGCCAAGAAGGACGTCAAGAATTAATCTTTCGTAGGCTTCAGGGCTGGTGTCGACAAACGAATCACCATATTGGAAGTCCATGGTGACATCCCGTACTTGCATTGTGTTGGTGTCGGGAACTTTCGAACCGAATCGCACCGTAATGCCCTCATCAGGCTGTATCCGAAATACGAGAGCGTTATTACTCAACTCCTCTGTTGCAGACTCAGTGAGTGGCAGATGCGGGGCACGCTTGAAGACGATGGCAACTTCGGTCACGCGGCGACCCAACCTCTTGCCTGTCCGCAAGTAGAAAGGCACGCCAGCCCAGCGTCGATTCTCTACATTCAACCGTAGAGCTGCGAAGGTCTCTGTTGTTGAGGTGGGGGATATTCCTTTTTCCTCGAGGAAACCGATAACTGGTATTCCGCCTTGCCATCCGGATGCGTACTGTCCTCGCGACGTGTGGTCCCCGATTCGGTCGGGGATAGTAATAGCGCGAAGTACTTTTTCTTTCTCAATTCGGATATCGTGCGGCTCAAATGAGAGGGGCTCCTCCATTGCCGTTAAGGCCATGAGTTGCAATAAGTGGTTTTGGATCACGTCTCGGGTAGCGCCAATGCCGTCGTAGTAGCCAGCGCGGCCGCCAATGCCAATGTCTTCGGCCATTGTTATCTGGACATTATCAATGAAATTGCTATTCCATAGCGGTTCAAACATGACATTTGAAAAGCGCACGGCGAGAATATTTTGAACTGTCTCTTTGCCAAGATAGTGATCAATCCGAAAAACACTCTCGGGCGGGAAAACCCGATCCACCAGTTCATTGAGCTCAATTGCAGACTCGAGATCGTGTCCAAATGGTTTCTCAATAACCACACGGCGCCAGGATTTGCCAGTACCGGACTCAGCCAACCCTGAAGTCTTGAGGTTCTCTAGTACGTCGGGGAACAGTCCGGGTGGTATCGATAGGTAAAATGCGTGGTTCCCACCCGTACCCATGGTGACGTCTAGTTCTTGAACAACTGCCTTTAAACGCTCGTAGGCCAAAGGGTCGGTCAAATCCCCATCGACAAATCGAATTCCACTTGCCAACCGCTGCCATGTTTCCTCTGAAAAAGGTGTTCGTGCGTGTTCTTTGACTGCGTCATGAACTTCCCTCGCAAAATCTTGATCTGCCCAATCCCTGCGGGCGAAACCAACGAGAGCGAATCCAGGTGGAAGTAGCCCCCTGTTGGACAGGTCGTAGATTGCCGGCATGACCTTCTTGCGGGACAGATCACCGGTCACCCCAAAGAGTATGAGAGAGCTCGGGCCAGGAATGCGCGGTAATCGTTGATCATCTGGGTCACGGAGCGGGTTGGAGAGCGTCATGACAACGTTGTTCGCAGCGCCGTATCTACAGTGGAAATAAGCTCATTCCACGACTGTGCAAATTTTTCTACACCGTCTGTTTCTAGGTCGACCAAGATCGAAGGTAGGTCAATACCGAGCTCGCTCAACTCAGCAACAATGTTGGTGGACGAGCTTGCCATTCCAGACATTGTGTCGCCCATGAAAACACCATGATCGGCAACCGCTATTAACGTCTTTTCGGGCATCGTGTTGACGCAGCCGGGAGCAACGAGGTCTAGAACATAACGTGTGTCGGGGTAGGCAGGATCCTTTACTCCGGTGGATGCCCACAGCGGACGTTGCCGCTGGGCTCCCTGGAGGTCTTTCCAGCGCTGAGACTCAATGGATTCGACATAGGTCTGCCACGCTAATCGCGCATTTGCTACGGCTGTTTGGCCTTGGATTGCCAGGGATCGCTCACTGCCCTGTGCGCGGAGGAGGGCGTCGACACTGGTGTCCACCCGGCTTATAAAGAAGGAAGCAACAGATTGAATGGCCGACAGATCATGCCCATTCGAGTGAGCCAACTCTAGTCCTGACAGATAAGCATCAATGACTTCGGCATACCGCTCAACAGAGAAAATTAGGGTTACATTGACACTCATGCCCTCTGAAATGACCTGGGTGATTGCCGGAAGTCCCTCGCGGGTTGCAGGGATTTTGATGAAAAGGTTAGGGCGGTCCACCAGTTGCCACAGATCACGAGCTGACTCGATTGTCCCTGCAGTATCCCGAGCCAATCGAGGATCAACTTCAATGGATACTCGCCCATCTACGCCGAGAGTTTGCTGGTAAATGGGTTCAAACACGTCACATGCGGCTCGCACATCGTCGGTGGTCAGGAGACGGATTGTTTGCTCGGCATTCAGCCCTTGCGCAGCACAGTCAGCAATCTGTTCACTATAGAAGGCTGACCCAGTACCGATTGCGCTGCTGAATATGGAGGGATTAGTTGTGACGCCTCGGACGTAATAGTTGTCTATCAGATCCTGAAGATTCCCTGACTGAATTCGGTTGCGGTTCAGGTCGTCTAGCCAAATGCTCACTCCTGCTTCAGTGAGTTGGTGCAAAATGTTATTCATAATCAGACCTTAGATACTGAAAGTGACATGGATCTGAGCGCCGCTTGAACAACGTGTTCCGGTGTGATCTCAAATTGTTCATAGAGGTGCGAAGCCGAGGCGCTGGCGCCGAAAGTGTCTAGGCCAACGACCTGACCGAGGGTACCTACGTATTTGTACCAGCCAAAGGTTGCCCCAGCCTCAACAGCAACGCGGGACTCAATCCCGGGTGGAAGTACCTCATGTCGATACTCGACGCTCTGTTGGTCAAACCACTCTGTGCAGGGCATGGATATAACTCGGGAGGTGACCGACTGTTCAGCCAGGAGTGCCCGTGCCTGGAGAGCAATATGGACCTCAGAACCCGTGGCAATGAGAAGTACCTGCGGATCGGGATCTCCCGCGAGAATATAGGCACCTCGTGACACACCTTCGCGAATATCGAGGGGTGCAGGCTCGGTGAGAATCGGGACATCCTGCCTCGACAGAATCAGGCCTGTTGGTTTTTTGTGTTGGAGCAATGCGGTCCACGCCGCTGCCGTTTCTTGGGCATCGGCGGGTCGAACTACGGATAACCCAGGGATAGCTCGGAGTGACCACAAGTGCTCCACGGGTTGATGTGTTGGACCGTCCTCACCTAAGCCAATGGAATCATGCGTCCAGATGTAGGTGACCGGAGTCTGCATGAGTGCGGAGAGTCGAACCGAACCGCGCATATAGTCGCTGAATACGAGGAAGGTGCCACCAAAGGGACGCGTCAGACCGTCCAAGGCAATACCGTTGAGGGCCGCACCCATGGCGTGTTCGCGAATGCCGAAGTGGATGTTACGTCCGCTCGGCGAGGACGAT
>JAIOWY010000017.1:0-19849 GCA_021741845.1 Candidatus Nanopelagicales bacterium | reverse complement strand
ATCGATAATGTCACCGGCCGCGCGAAGTTCGTCCACCGTTTCCAACAGCGGGACAAAACCAACGAGGGCCTCACCGGTATCCATGGTGACCAGTCCGGCTTCTCGGCCGAGCACAACGGCCGCTAGAACGTCGTCTGGTCCTTTGGTCATGGAAATAATCACGGACTCCAATGCGCGCGGACCGAACTCGAGCACAATGTCACGCGCGGCAATCAACGTGTTCAGTGTGGTGAGGCCGGATTCATTGAGGGGCGCAGGGATAGGTGTCAGGGGTCGTTTCGATTCCAACTCGGCAGCCAACAGCGCAAACCGTTCCGTGCTGGACAGAGTGAGATAGTCCTCTGGTAATTCACCACTCACGCGAGTGATCAATTGCGCAACAGCGTCCTGGAACTTCTCTGAGTGTTCGCGAATATCTAATGTCGCCAGGGGCAAACCAACGCTGGCGACAACGCGAATCACCCGATCAAGGACGCCGTGGGCGGCCAATTCACCCTGGTGGGCGAGGAGATCGCGGCGGACCAGGAACAGATCGTTGAGGATCTCCTGGGTGCTCGCATAATCGCGACCTACCTGGCGCGGGCCACCGGAGACCAGGCGGTCGTGGGTGAGATGCAGGCGCAGGCGCACAATTGTCAGCTTGACTCGAATGGGTTCCTCCGCGTTCAACCGCAGGTAGCGCCGTTCAAATTCGGGCAGGTGGGCCAAGTCGGCGTGAATTGATTCCCATAATTCCGGTGAAGCACCGGCAATGCGTTCGGAGATCGATAGATCCTCAATTAACCGGTCAATGTGCGGCAGCAGGTCCGTCAGTGCGTTCTCGCGCAGGAAGGTAACCACCTCGCGGGTGACCTCGGGTGTGACGAACGGATTGCCGTCCCGATCACCACCAATCCACGACCCGAAACTCACCGGGCGCGCATCCGCCGGCATAGTGTAACCGAGGGAAGCAAAGCAGTTGTTCAGGTCGCTGAGCACCTGGCCCAGTGGACCGCGGGTTAAATCATTCACGTAATACAACGCATTGCGTGCCTCGTCCAACACCTGCGGTTTCTCTAATCGCAGTTCATCTGTCTGCCAGAGCAGCGCAATCAACTCCGCTAACCGATACCGCTGGGCGACGGGGGACAGGGACGTGTCCAAGAGCGCGTCCGCAATGCGCCGCATTTTCAACAACACCGACCGGCGGGCGGCTTCGGTGGGATGCGCGGTGAACACCGGGCGCACCGACATGTTTGCGCCCACGCGGGCAACGTCCTCTGGAGTGAATCCGCCGAGCTGCTCCGCCTGCTCGAGCACTCCTTGCAAGGGGCTACCCGCGCTGCGGTACGCCGCCTGCACGTCCAGGGTGCGCTCCACCTGCTCGGCCACATTGGCCAGATCGAAATACACGGAGAAACTGCGGGCCAACAGGGTGGCGTCAGCCAAACTCACCGAATTGAGTAATTCCGCGGCTGCGGCCGGCGTCTCCCGCACCAACCCCCGCACCCGTTCCACCAGGTCCAGCAAACCCGGTCCCTCCTGGTGCACCAGGGTTTCGCCGAGCAAGTCGCCTAAGAGTCGAATATTGGCGCGCAACCGGGCGGAGGAATCAACATCGGGGTTCACCCGGACATTGTGGCGTAGGTCATATTTCGACGGTATTTCGCCGCCCGTCGGCGACCGCGCAGTTGACCGCGCGAGAAGATGTGAGTTAGCCTGACACCACCAAGTCGAACTTGGACGAGTGGAGCCCCAGAGTGCCAGCCCGAGGATCGCGAGATCGCCTAGGGCGGGAGCTGGGGCTCATTCGTTGGGTCAGAAACCTATCCCCAGAAACCTGTCCCCAGAAACCTATCCCCACCAGGGAGCATCAGCATGAAGGGCAGTCAGTAGGCGATTGATCACCGGGGATGACCCGGGTGACATGAGGTTTTCACGAGTTGCTCCAGCCAAGGAGTCCGCAAGCCACAAGAGAGGTTCATTCTTGCTGCGCCATTGAACGCGTAGGACTTTTCGCTCACTCTCCGCGTATTTCCGCAGTGTCTGTCGATCACGATTGTTGAGTGACCGACCGCGGGATTCAATGGTCAGCTCAGATGACCCTTCATGGTGTGTCCATTCGGCAGCCGCTGTGAGAAGACGCGTCCTTGCTGCTTCCTGGCCTTTTCTCCCGCACGGCGCTACAAAGGTTTGACCGACTGCGGTAGCCGCTTCACAGATTTCGCATAAGAGAGTGCGAACGCGAGGACCCTCCTCACTCCAATGGGATGGGCGAAATCTTCCGTCACGTATCACCTGATCTCTGAGGCTTTCACGGATCTCGTCAATATTCGAGGTAATCACGATGGCCGCGATGATGTAGACGAAACCAGCAGGATGCTCAACAACTGATTCGTCAATCAGGGAGATCATTTCCATTCCTCAATGTGGGTCCCCTGGTGCTGTCTAGGCGTTGCGCAGGCGAGCACGCCTCGAGTCTGTACCGAATCCGATCGAGGGGAAAGGGGAGCAGAAAAACCTGCGGATACGTGACGAGCCGCCACACCTAGGAGCAGTGGAATAGCGTGGGCGTACGCACGATTTCGCGGTGGGCGTACGCCCAAAGCCCCTTCTCAGGTATCCCCCTGGGCGATCGTGAGGCACAATGGGGATCTGCCGCAGCCAGCGATTGATGCGGGCGATTAAGGAGTGTGACGCATGTTCGAGAGGTTTACCGACCGAGCCCGCCGAGTAGTGGTGCTCGCCCAAGAAGAAGCCCGCATGCTCAACCACAACTACATTGGCACCGAACACATTCTGTTGGGTCTGATCCACGAGGGTGAGGGCGTTGCTGCCAAGGCCCTGGAGTCCCTCGGCATCTCGCTGGAGGCCGTGCGCTCCCAGGTGGAAGAAATCATTGGCCAGGGTCAGCAGGCTCCCAGCGGTCACATTCCCTTTACGCCCCGCGCCAAGAAGGTCCTGGAACTCTCCCTGCGTGAGGCACTGCAACTCGGACACAATTACATTGGCACCGAACACATTCTGTTGGGCCTGATCCGCGAGGGTGAAGGAGTGGCCGCGCAGGTGCTGGTCAAACTCGGCGCCGACCTCAACCGTGTTCGCCAGCAAGTTATTCAACTGCTCAGTGGTTACCAAGGCAAAGAGCCTGCAACGGCCGGCGGCCCCGCTGAAGGAACACCTAGTACTTCCCTCGTGCTCGACCAATTTGGTCGCAACCTCACCGCCGCTGCCCGCGAGGGCAAGCTCGACCCGGTGATTGGTCGCGCCAAGGAGATCGAGCGCGTGATGCAGGTGCTTTCCCGTCGGACCAAGAACAACCCCGTGCTCATTGGCGAGCCGGGTGTGGGCAAGACCGCGATCGTTGAGGGTCTGGCCCAAGACATTGTTGCCGGCGAGGTTCCCGAGACTCTCAAAGACAAGCAGGTGTACACCCTTGATCTGGGTGCCCTCGTTGCCGGTAGCCGGTACCGCGGTGACTTTGAAGAGCGGTTGAAGAAAGTTCTCAAGGAGATTCGCACCCGAGGCGACATTGTGCTGTTCATTGATGAGATGCACACCCTCGTTGGCGCTGGTGCCGCTGAAGGCGCGATTGACGCCGCCAGCATTCTCAAGCCAATGCTCGCTCGCGGTGAACTCCAAACAATTGGTGCCACCACGCTGGACGAGTACCGCAAGCACATTGAAAAGGACGCAGCACTCGAGCGTCGTTTCGCTCCCGTGATTGTCGATGCCCCGGACGTTGCCCACACCGTGGAGATCCTCAAGGGCCTACGCGATCGGTACGAGTCACATCACCGTGTGTCCATCACCGACGGTGCACTAGAAGCGGCCGCGCGTCTGTCGGATCGCTATATCTCGGATCGTCAATTGCCGGACAAGGCCATTGACCTCATCGACGAAGCTGGTTCGCGTTTGCGCATTCGACGCATGACCGCGCCACCGGATCTGCGTGAGTTTGATACCAAGATCGCGGACGTTCGCAAAGCCAAGGAGTCCGCCATTGACGCGCAGGATTTCGAAAAGGCGGCAAGCTTGCGTGACGACGAAAAGAATCTGCTGGCTGAGCGCGCTGAACGTGAGCGCGAATGGAAAGCCGGCGACCTGGACGTTGTCGCTGAAGTGGACGAGAAGTTGATCGGTGAGGTGCTCGCCCTCATGACCGGCATTCCCGTGTCAGATCTCAGCGAAGACGACATCGCGAAGTTGCTGCGCATGGAAGAGGAACTCCACCGTCGCGTGATTGGCCAGGAGCAGGCGATCAAGGCGCTGTCCAAGTCGATCCGCCGCACCCGAGCCGGACTCAAGGATCCCAAGCGTCCCAGCGGTTCATTTATCTTTGCCGGCCCGTCCGGTGTTGGTAAAACCGAACTCTCCAAGACGCTGGCCGAGTTCCTCTTCGGTGACGAGGATGCACTCATTGCACTCGACATGTCCGAATACAGCGAGCGGCATACCGCGTCGCGCCTGTTCGGTTCCCCTCCCGGTTACGTTGGGTATGAAGACGGTGGACAGCTGACGGAGAAGGTGCGCCGCAAGCCGTTCAGCGTTGTTCTTTTCGACGAGGTCGAGAAAGCTCACCCAGACATTTTCAACTCGCTGCTGCAGGTGTTGGAAGAAGGACGTCTCACCGATTCCCAGGGTCGCGTTGTTGACTTCAAGAACACGGTGATCATCATGACCACCAACCTCGGTAGCCGCGACGTGTCCAAGGGTCTGAACCTCGGTTTCGCCCCGGACGACAACGAGGGCAACGCGTACGAGCAAATGAAGGGCAAGGTGCAGCAGGAACTCAAGCAGCACTTCCGTCCTGAGTTCCTCAACCGCATTGACGATGTCATTGTCTTCCACCAGCTCAGCGAGAAGGAGATTGTCGAGATTGTCGACCTCATGATCGCTGGTTTGGAAAAACGTCTGCAGGAAATGGACATGGCGATCGAGCTCACCACGGCGGCCAAGGCTCTGCTGGCCGAGCGCGGTTACGACTCCACCCTGGGTGCGCGTCCATTGCGTCGCACCATTCAGCGTGACTTGGAGGACCCACTGTCGGAGAAGTTGCTCTTCGGTGATCTCAAGCCCGGCAGCATTGTGGTGGTGGACGTCACCGGCGAGGGTGACTCCCGCGAGTTCACGTTCACTGCAACACCACGCGAACCCCTTCCCGATTCACCTCCCGTGGAAGCAGCCGGCTAGAAGTTACCCTTCACCCATGACCGGAATCAGCTCCCATGGCTAAGGGCCCGCTGATCCCTGGCATGAATGAATTCGACCGACCTAAAAAGGGCTTGCCCCGCTGGGTCGGTCTTTTCATTGCCCTGTCAGTGATCTCCTTTGGCCTACTCACCATTTGGGGTTTTGTTGCCGGCGGTGGCCCGTTCGCCCAACTCGGACAGGTAGAGGAGCAACTCCAACCCACCGGTTACCGCCCCACGGTGGAGTCCGAGGTGATCCAGGTGCAGGTCGCTCTGCCCAAGGCTGGTGCGTGCCCCACCAACACCTTCGATATCACCGCCGAAGAAACACCCGAGTCGGTCACCATTGCGGTGAATCTGATCAGCCCGCGCAACAACACCTGTCCTGGTGATCAACTCACGGGAGACCTGTGGCTCGACCTCACCCTCGCCGAACCGCTGAATACCCGCCTACTCACGCGCAGCATTGATGGTCAGGACCTGCCACAAATTCGTTAGCGGTGGACCACGCCGAGGGCGCTTTGGGCCAGCGGATCCACATTTTCGTTAGCAACGAGGGGCAGAGTCATAGTGTGAAGGCTAGTCATGTTGGGTAGTAAACCCGGCAGGAAACCGCAGGCATTCCGCATTTTCAGAAATTGAGGGGCCGGGAATTTACAATGGCGTGCGAATCACTACTAGCGCAGAGAGACTTAGCGTGGTTTTGCAATTCGGTAGCCATAACCCCGGACCGCAGTGATCGACGCTCCGCCACCAGCGGCCTTGATTTTTTGCCTGATCCGGGAGGCGTGGGTATCCAATAGTTTGTCACTAGAAAATTCCGAGGAAGCTTCAATCGCCTCGTAGACCTCATCACGAGAGTAGACCCGATTGGGGTTGTTCATTAGCAGCCGCAGGAATCTGAACTCGGTGGCGGTGAGTGGGACAAGCTTATTGTTCACCAGTAGTTCCCGTGAAGAGAGATTAAGTGCGAGTTCGTTCACGGTGAGGATCTCCTGTTCATTGCCCACTCTTGCCGCTGCATGGCGCAGCTGAATGCCAACTCGCAGTGCAATGACTTGAGCTGTGGCCGGTTTTGTGACGAAATCGTCCACGCCCAGCGCGAGTGACATCACCTCATCAATGTCGGTATCCCTGGCAGTGAGAATAATGATGGGAATATGGGAAACTGCCCGGATTTGTTTACTCACCTCGAGGCCGTCTGGGTGCCCCATGCCGATATCGAGGATCGCCAGATCAGGTTTGGTTTGTTTGAATTTATCGAGTGCTTGAGAGCCACTTGCGGCCTGGATGACGTGATAGCCGCTCTGCTTCAATGCCACCGCTAAAAAGTCCCGAATGTCTTCGTTGTCGTCAGCGATGAGAATTCTCTTTGCAGGGACCATTCAGTTAGCCTGAGTTGCTTGCGAATTCGGCATAGAAGACCGGAGCATTGTCAGGATCTCCTCCTTCTTCGAGAGCGCTAGTTGATCATTACCCGGCTGGTTATCTGCCAGCCAAAGAGAAAAATTGTGCAGAGCCTCAGTTTCACCAGGGTAATCATAAAACCCAACCGCGCCAGCGTGTTCATGGACGACCAAACGAAGGTCCTCTAAATTCGAATTGGACACTGCATCGATTGCTTTTTGGAGTACGCGAGCTCGATTGGCGTTGACGAACTTCTGTGTTTCGCTCTGAAGACTGGGAATGAGAATCGTAAAAGTCGAACCGACACCAACGGTAGATTCGACACTGAGGGTTCCACCACATTGATCCGTGACTACTTTGGCGACAGCAAGCCCTAGACCCGTGCCACGTGTTCCATCGAGGTCTGAATTACTCGCTCGAAAGAATTTATCGAAAATTCGGGGGATATCTTCCTCGGGAATTCCCCTGCCTTGATCGGTAAAGGAGATGGAGACGCAGTCCTGACCTCGGGCATCAATCTGGTTTTCGAGTTTCACAGTTATTGCCGCCCCAAGCTTGTTGTATTTCAAGGCGTTGGTATAAATGTTCCTGATCAAGTGATGAAATTTGAACTTGTCGACATAAATCATGTAACTGAATTTGTCGTGAAGAAAGCGCAGTGGCATATTTCTTGCTTCCAGAATCGACTTATTAGCATCGAATAGATTCCGCAATTCTTCCGCGACATTGACTTCCTCTTTCTTGTCCTCCAACTGTTGCGACTCTATTCTGGAGATGGTCAAAATATCGTCGACGATCTCCAACAAGGCATCGGAATTACGCTCCATGACATCTAGGTACTTGGAAACTTCCGAGTTCCTCTCACTCTCCTCGGCGCATATAGCCTTAAGAATTTGGATGTACCCAATAATGGAGGTCAGCGGTGTTCGAAGTTCATGATTGGCCGCTGCCAGGTAGTCGTTTTCATTGATAGAGAGGTTATTCACTTGACTGAGGCTGGCGCGTGACTCCTCCAATGCCCGCCTGGCAAACTCTAATTCCTTGTGTTCATTCCTATTTTCCTTCATTTGTTGTGCCGACTCCCGGTATTTTCGAATGGCGAAAACACCGAAAGCAAGCAAAAATCCAAAAAAGATAACCAGCGTTTGAATCGACCTGGTGAACTGATCCCTGGTTTTTTGCACAATGTCGTTCAGGTCATTATCCAGGTGCTTTGATACAAGTTTGTGAACAGCGATGTCGAGCTTTTCCAGATAAACACTTGCCCGAAATGACAGTGCTGCTCGTTCACCAATCGTAAACTCACGCTGTTCAGCTGAGGCGTACAAATCATCTAGCTGCGATAAGACCAACACAACAGCGGACATTTCCTCGGCGTATCCATTTTTGTATTTATCCCTGCCAAAAAAGGTTTGTGTCAAATTGTCGCGCGCGCTTTGCACTGCTGTGTGACTCCCAGGCTCCAGAACAGCAAGTGCAAATTGCTCTGAGTAGGCGTGGACTCCGTCCAGTTCTCGCAGTGACTCAGTCCGCTCCGTTTGGAATACTTCCACCGTGTTTAGTTTCAAAATGGTGTTTATCGAATAATTGAAGTAACTCGCTACGCTGGCAATTGCAAGAATAATAATCGCCCAGAGGATCAATTTGTCCAATAGAGTTCGCGGTCGCCTTCTGTATCGACTTTCGATCCCGCTGAAAATATTCATTGAGTCAGTCATTGCCTTTCGGGTGTTGGACAGGGAGCACTATTAGTCGAGCTGACTTTCATTCCTCATTAATCACGGACTGAACTCTGGTGATCAGCCCTGGTGGCCTAAAGGGTTTGACAATGTAAGAATTGGCGCCACGTGCCAGGGCTTCGTCAACATCCTCTGCGCGTGAGTTGGCTGTAATCATGATCACCTTGATGGTGGCCACCGACTTGTCTTTATGTGCTCTTAGGGCGGTTAAAGTTTCCAATCCAGAGACTCGCGGCATGATTACGTCGAGCAGAATGAGGTCAGGTTTGGTGTTTATGGCTTCTAGGAGACCCTCGTCTCCATCAGTGGCTTGAGTGACCGTGTATCCCTCTTTCCCGAGGAGAAAAGCAATAAGGTTCCTGATGTCTTCGTTGTCATCAATCACCAAGACTCGTGGTGATTGACCATTGCTCGCATGCTCGAGGTCCATGGGTCCCCCTCCTGTTGAAAACGTATATTTACTGTGAACTTTGTAACCAAGTGGATCGACTTCTCACTCAACTTTAGTCGAGTTTAAGGGCTACGTCCCGCGGTGTGGTGTAACTGATCGCGTGTGACTTTGCGTTGTTGGTCATTATGCCGTGGCGATCTGGCGGCTGCGGGTTGGGTGCTGGCTTGTCGGGCTTGTGGCCGGCAGCGGGATGGGTTCGGTGGGGAACAGCAGTTGCATGGATCCCTCGGATAGGTAGCGCCGGTTGGTGTCTTGCCATTCGTCGTGGTGCTCGATGAGGACCGCCGCCGATAGGCGTAGCAGGGCCGCGGTGTTGGGGAAGATTCCCACGACGTAGGTGCGGCGTTTGAGTTCCTTGTTCAACCGCTCGATCGGGTTGGTGGACCAAATCTTGGGCCAGTGGGCATGGGGGAAGTCCGCGAACGCGGTCAGGTCAGCTTTCGCCTCGCGCAGCATGATCGCGATCGCGGAGTGGGATTCGTGCAGGCTGTCGGCAACAGTTTCGAGTTGGTCACGCACGGCGTCGGGGGTCGCTTGGGCGAAGATCGTGCGGATCCATGCCCCGATCATCGGGCCGTCGGCTTTGGATGCCTTGGCTAGGGCGTTGCGCATGAAGTGGACGCGGCATCTTTGCCATGCGGCGCCTTGCACGGTCCGTTCAATCGCGGCGACCAGGCCGCGGTGGGCGTCTGAGACGACCAGTTGCACCCCGTGCAGGCCGCGATCACGCAGGCTGGTGAGGAACTCGGTCCAAAACGTTTCGGTCTCGTTGTCCCCAACCGCGCAGCCAAGAACCTCCCGATGCCCGTCGGCGCGCACGCCGGTGGCGATGACGACGGCCTGGGACACCACGCGACCATTCATCCGGACTTTGCAGTAGGTGCCGTCGACGAACACATAAGGAAATTCCTGCTCATCTAGAGGTCGACTTCGCCACGCAGCGACCTCGGTATCGAGCTGGGCGCAGATCCGGGAGACCTCGGACTTGGAGATCCCGGTCCCGCCGAGCGCGAGGACCAAGTCATCAACCCGACGAGTAGATACCCCCTCGACGTAGGCCTGCATGATCACCGCATGCAAGGCAACGTCGATACGCCGCCGCGGGGCCAAAAGGGCCGGGAAAAACGATCCCGTGCGGGTCTTAGGGATCTTCACCTTCACATCCCCCACCCCGGTCGTCACCACCTTGCCGCGGGTGCCATTGCGCTGCGTCACTCGAGCCGAGGACCGCTCATGGACTCCAGCCCCAATCACAGCCGTAGCTTCAGCATCGATCAACTCCTGCAACATCATCGCAAGCATCCGCTGCATCAAATCGCCACCGTCAGCGGCCTTCAACGCCTCCAACAGGTCAAGCAGGGCAGACTGGTCCATGGCCATCGCGTGTTCTCCTTCGTGAGTTCCTTGCAGGGTTCTCACAAAGCCTCACGCGATGGCCCCCTCATGCTCCGCACCGACACGAACCGGCGCACAATCACGGGGCCGAGTTACACCACACCAAGGGGCACGGCCAGTTTAAGGCGTGGAAGTAGCGTCGTTTTCATTCCTACCAGAACGTCAATTTATCTTGTACTTCCCGTAAGTTTCTTGTGAGTTTCAAAGAGTAACTTGATTACATGAGTTCGATCACGAGTGCGAGAGTCGAGACCGCTAAGGCGCGCCCGGCATCCAAACGCGCCCGAATCATTAAGGTGATTGGTGCAATCTTGATCGGTCTGTTTGTGATTGCCCCTTCCCTTCTGTTCAATTTCGCGGGTGTGGGACTCAGCCCAATTTTGACCGGCAGTATGCAACCTGGAATACAGTCCGGAGATGTTCTGATCACGAAGACAATTCCGGTGACTGACGTGCAGGTCGGTGATGTTGTTGCACTTGTAAGTCAAGAAACGGGCATTCTTTATGCGCACCGAGTCGTTGAGATCCGTGACCAAAGTGGAGTGCTGCGGATTATTACCAAGGGAGATGCCAATGAGAAGGCGGATCTTGCGCCTTACATGGCTTCCGCCAATGACTTGGTACCGAAATCAATTGCTGTGGTCCCCAAGATTGGACACGCACTCGTCTACTTGACATCGGTGCAGGGTCGGCAGGCAAGTCTGGCCCTCATTGTCACCGCAAACATCATCGCAGTTTTCCTGTGGCTGTTCAGGGAGCAGATCAAGGAAGTGAGCGACAAGGCCTACAAAGTGTATCGGGATTTGTTCGTCGAGGCTGAATCCGCCAGGGTTGAAAACGAAGAGGTAGCAGGCGCTTTTCGAGACCTCCTTGAAGAACAAAAAACAGCGAGTACCCAATATGAACGGCAAAGCGCAATCTACAAAGACCTCTTCCTGCAATCGCAAGAAGATAAAGACGTCAACGAAGCCGAAATAGCACAGTTGATGAATCAGCTGAAGAAAGAACAACTGGAAAAGGAGATGAAGTGATTAAAATCGGGAAAGTAAGCCGAATCACGGGTAAAACGACTGTTGTCATTGCCTTGGCATTGGGTGGAGGCGCTGTCATTAGCTCATCTGCTTTTGCTGCACTGACCACTGTCGCAACTGGTTCGAATACGGTCGAGGCGGGGACTTTGCTCCTGCAGCAGGATGCAGCCTCAACGGGTGGCACAGTGTCTGGTGGTATTGGCACCGCAATCTCACAGATGGCAGCGGGCGACACAGTTAATCGCTACATTGACTTAACCCGAGCAGGCAACTTGGATGCCCAACTACCCAAGTTGACATTGACCGCGGACAACACGCCTCTGACAAACCAGGACGAAAGAGGGCTTTACGTCGAGATCAACCAGTGCGACGTTGCCTACGATGTCACTGACGGCTCTTGCTCGGGCAACGAAAGCTCCGCATTGGCCAACACCAGTGCCTATTCCCTCACCGCAGGCCCCGTTGCCTTAGATCTTGACAGCACGTTGGCCGGGGCAACAAGCCACCTGAAGGTGTCATTCACCATCCTTCAGAAAAACGCATCAACCGGCGCATCTGAGGAATATGCGGAAACAACCGTGAACGGTGACATCTTTGAGGATCAAAGTGTCGGTGACCAGGGCACTTATAACAGTGGCTGGGGTAGTTCGGAAAATTCAGTTCAAGGCGCAAACGCTGTGCTGAGCTGGGTCTTCAGCGAGGAACTGCGCACCACGACCACCACCAACAGCTAGTCAACAGGCATGGCTGAGTAAATAAGCATTAAAGCTACAAACGCCGAGGCGAAAACTGAGAGAGGGGAGTGGTTCCGTTGAGAAATAGAGTCACTCCTCTCTTGAAGTTTGTCGCCAGCTCCTCGGTGGCATTGATCATAGGAGTTGTGTCAATCAACAGTTCCATTGTTCAAAGCGCCCAAGCCACCCTAACTTCGGTGGCATTCCCGAATGCTCAGAGCGTGACTTCCGCCAGTTGGAAGGCGGTGATCGGGGAGGATGCTTCAGCGACCAGCACCGAACCATTTGTTGCAACTCAGACAACCCCATCCGGTGACATAACAACGACGGTCGCGCCGGAATACTTGTTGGGATCGGCCAAATGTCAGACCAGACGGAACCGGCCCGACAGCGAAAAAATCTACCTGACCAACGCGATTCCTGGGATCACCGTGGGCATGGTGGTCACAAGTGCGCCCTCGGCCAGTTCTGGATCGGTGACCACTTTTGGAGTAGTGGCCAGTACCAGCACTGCGAGTGGGGACATTAGTAGCTGCGCGGGCTCGGCCATGATGGTGACTTTGACTCAGGGCACCGCCAGCACAGTGAATCAAGGTGACACTGTCAGAATTTCGACCGGAAACGGTGCAGGCGTGGAAACGACTATCTGTAGCAGCCAAACAGGGGCCATTTACCTGTCCAACCCCACGACCACCTTCACGGTCGGCATGCCCGTGTATCGGAATTCAAGCCAGGTCGGCACGGTCGCCGCAATCGACCCCACGTACGCAGGCGGTTACTGCAATAGCGCCAACGTTCGGATTGATCTCAGCTCTTCACTTGTTCTTGTTGAAGGAGACATCCTGGAGTTTGGGTCATCCGGTGGCACTCAAGTCATAGGTCACATTTACACCAAGGTGGTGAGTTTGAATAACACGGGGACTCGTGACATCCAGGCTGTCACCATCACCCACACAAACTCTGCGACAACATTGGAATTGTGCACCGGCGTCTACAGCGGGGCCACCTGCAGCGGAACTGCGAGTGCGATCTCACCGGGATTATCCCAAGCACTTTCGCTGCCGTCCGGATCCAGCGCCCAAATTAAGGTCACTCTCTCCGTTGAGGACTTAGTCACAACACTCTCAGAGACTCTCACGGTCACAGTGTCAAGCTTGCAAGTGAATCAGGACTTGATAGTCAATTCATAGTGTTGAGCAAGGCCAGGTCCGAGTGGCAATTTCCAAGAACCCCGATCCCTCACAGTGACGCGTGGCCGCTCCGCTGAACGGTCGCCTACTCACGCGCAGCATTGACGGTCAGGAACTGCCACAAATTCGTTAGCGGTTGACTACACCAGTTCCAGCGGCACGAGGGTTTCCATTGCGGCAAAGCCCCGGTCGCTGGTCATGAGAGCGCACTCCGTACGCAATGCAATCGCAGCAATCAACGTATCGACCAGACCTCGGGGAGTGACTCCGTTGCGCCGGCAATGAGCGTAAATCTGAGCGGAACTGTCAAAATCTGTCGCTGGGTCAAGTGGAAGCCAACCCACGGATGTTCCGAGGCGACGCACGCTGGCGTACTCACCCTCGTTGCGCGTTCCGGCAAGTAGTTCCATCAAGACTGGTTCTGTTGATGCCAGGGGTTCATCCGAGCGCAACATCGAGGCAAGTTCCGGCCCCCGTCCATTCCCCCGTAACAGATCGATCCAGACGGATGTGTCAATCAGAATCATGTCGAGTACTCCGCATGTGCGGTCCCGTGTCCCCAGACGCTGAGAAGTCAGGCATGGAGCCGAGCATGTCGGCGGCTTGGACTCGCGTCAGAGGTTCGCCGGCTAGATGACGCAGTGCGTAATTAACTGCTTCCCGCTTTGTAGATAGGTGGTATCGCGTCATCACACGCTGCACCAGGTCCTCATCTACATCAATATTTGTTCGAGCCATGTGGATAACGATACACCTAGTTGGTGTATCGCGGTGGCTCTTCTCATGGCGCAATGGGGCCAGGTGAGGTGAGCGCGGCCAATATCGATGTCAACACAATGGCCGGTTCCAAGGGAATATAAACGACCTGACGGCCGTCCTGCGGGTCGGGGATTTTTTGCCATCAACCCCGAATCAACCAGTTGGCTCAGGCGATCACCACAAATATCCAGCGAGGCAGTTATTGGGCATTCTGACCGAAGTTGCTTGTCAATCGCAAGTGATCACACCAGAGGTCACATGTGTGAAGAGAATCAATCAGCAGTCATTCTGACCCCTACCGTGCACGTATGCGGAAACAGCTGGTCCGACTTTTCGTGGGATTTCTAGCCCTGGCCCTGGTCAGTCAACCAACCAGCGCAGCAGCCGAAGAAATCAACACGGTTGTGGCAACCATTCCTGTCGGCTCTGGCCCGTCTGCCGTGGCCTTCTCACCAGATGGATCCACGGCGTACGTTCCCAGCGGCAACTTTGGTTCCATCGGTCTGTACGTGATCGACACTGCAGCACGTGCAACCACCGGATCCCCGATCAGCGCCGGGGTTGTGCAACGTGCTGTCGCGGTGTCCCCGAATGGATCAACGGTATATGTCACCAGCGGCTTCGGCTCCTGGGAATTGTTCCCTATTAATACCGCCACAAGCACGGCAGGGACTGGGGTCACGGTTGGCGCAACGCCGTACGACATTGCGGTTACCTCTGATGGCGCCACCGCGTTCACCACCGCCAGCGGTGCCGATCAAATTGATGTCACAGACCTCAGCACCATGACGGTCACCACCACCATCAGTGTGGGTGATCAGCCCTTCGGGGTCGCCTTGACCCCTGACAACACGAGTCTTTATGTAACCAATGCAGGGGATAACACCGTGAGTGTCATCCAGACCGCCACCAATACCGTGACCGCCACCATCGCCGTGGGCAACGGTCCCTATGGCCTCGCGGCCTCGCCTAACGGCGAATACGTGCTCGCGGCCAACTCCTCGTCTAACAGCGTTTCAGTGATTCAGACGAGTGACGACACGGTCACCACCACCATTCCAGTGGGCACCCAGCCCTTGCGCATTGCATTCGCCCCCAGCGGCGAGTTCGCGTACGTGACCAACTCGGGCAGTGACTCCGTTTCAGTCATTCGCATGAGTGACTTCACGGAGGTAACAACAATCGCGGTGGGGGACAGCCCCATAGGAATCGCGGTGACGCCCAGCGGCGAGTTCGCGTACGTCACCAACCAGGCGGGAAACTCCGTCTCGGTGATCCGCCTGCTGCCTCAATCAATCCCCGCCAACTACCCCACCGCCCCGCTGCAACAATTCGGTGTCCCGGCGAACACCCAGCAGCACCAATGCGCTGACCTAGCGCCGGACAGCGTCAATGAACCCGGAATTGCCAACCTCACCCGCCAAGGTTGGTCCCTGTCCTGGGCCCAGTGGGTGAACAATGGAACCGGCGGCCCCGTGTGCTCCCGTCAGCCGTATTACAACGGTTTCAATTGGTCAGTCAGGTAACACTCAACCCAACCACAGGAGAATTCCATGAGCGCATCACTGCAACAAGCCCACGACGACCTCTATGCAGCCCTCAACCACATGCTCGCTGGAGACTCCGAGCCGGTATTAGCCGTCTGGTCCCAACAAGACGACATCTCCTACGGCGGACCATTCGGTGAGTTCGCCCACGGCCGCGCCCCCATCACCGCGATCTTCACAGAAGTCGCCCAACGCAATCTGCAGGGCGAGATTGTTGTCACCGATGTCACCACAGTCGAAGGCACCGACCTCGGCTACACCACCTGCATTGAGCACGGCAACAACCACGTCATGGACGGTGAAACCGTCAACCTCAAGCACCGGGCCACCAACATCTTCCGCAAGGAAACTGACGGCTGGCACCTGGTTCACCACCACACCGATTCCTCAGCAACCTGAGGGTGAACCCGTTGTGGTCGTTGCTTCGCTTTAGTCAATGTCCAAGGCAGTACTACTGACAGTGCGAGTCAGGGAATCGAGATCCAGGTCAGCACCGCCACCCGAGTTCAGGATTTCGACCTCTTGCACCGTCCGCCGGTAGCGCAGTTCCCGCGTCAACGCCTGCTCAATGACAGAGGCACGACTCTGAGCACCACCGGATGCGACCAACGCGTCCAAAGATTTCACCAACTCAGGGGGTAAGTGCACAGCGATCTGAATGCCCATGAAAGAAACGGTACATAAATGGGATGCATGAGGCAAGGCATCTCGTGCACGAGCCAGCGACTGCCCGGTCATGCGAAGGTGTTGACTGAGGGTGAACCGGTATCAGGGTCCGGCTAGTTCTTTATGCGCAGTGAATTCCGCTTGAGAGCGGGCTACCAAGTCCGGCGGCCGCGACCCCACAATCAATTCCTGCAACGGCGATTCTGTTTTCGGCACAAACCGAAAGTCCATGCTGATCCGGGGTAGATCGGTGTCGTTGCTGGGACTGCCGTGACCCAACATGCCGGCGTCAAAGAAGAGGACCTGTCCGTACCGCAGGGGCACGGGTTCGAGCACACCGGATCCGTAGTTGGTTTCCACGTGGAGGGCGGACTCCGCGGGTACGTCCAGCATGGGCAGCCATCCGTTGAGGTAGTCCCACCGCCCGGTGTATTCCGAGTCGCGGTGCATTCCGCTGATGCTGGGGGAGTGAGCGATCTGCACGCGAAGGACGGGGCGCCGGGTGAGTGAGGTCTTTGTGCCGAAGTGGGACGTGACAACCTGGCTAAAAAACTTCCGATACAGGAGAAGCAATGGGTGATCAATGGGCAAGGACTGGAGCTGCTGGCGGTAGCGCCGATTGACCTCGGCTGGGTCGACAACACCGGAATCACGCCCAGTGGGTAATTCACTGAAGTCGCGTATTCCCAGGGTCTCGAGCATCACCGGGGCGAACGGGAACTCCACCGTGTCGTACTCGGTGATCCAGCGGGCAATGGTGCTCACCCAGCCTCCAGAGAAGTCACTAGTGCGCCGGCGGCGTTGCTGTTACGCTGCGCGCTGTCATCGATTGACCGCACTGTACAGGGAAGGCACTGCGTTGTCGTCAGGTTCACTCACCGCCATTGGGTCGGGGATTAAGTCGGTCGCTCACCTCACTCTCGAGGCACGTGCCCACGTGGAGTCCGCGGACGTTGTGTTGATTTGTTCAGCGGATGCTGTGACAGATGCCTATCTGCGTGAACTCAATCCCAATATTGAGGACCTGCACGTTTATTACGGAATCGATGTCCCTCGGCGTCAGACTTACCAAGCCATGACGGCGCGCATGGTGGAGATGGTTCGCCGTGGTCTTGACGTTGTTGTTGTTTTCTATGGTCACCCCGGGGTGTTCGTTGACCCGACCTTTGCGGCAATCATTGAGGTCCGAGAGATGGGCCTTCCCGCCGTCATGCTTCCGGGCATTTCGGCCGAGGATTGCATGATCGCCGACCTTGAGGTGGACCCCGCCAACCAGGGCATGCAGACCTACGAAGCGACCTACTACCTGACCCGCAATATTCAGATCGATGTTCGGGTGCCGCTGGTGTTATGGCAGGTGGCGCTCGTGGGTGACGGGACCTTCCCGCAGGGTGGCTTTGATTCTCGCAACCTCGGGATTCTGGTGGAGAACCTGCAGGGGCTGTACTCCACCGACCACCAAGTGGTGATTTACGAGGCCGCGCAGCATCCACTCGCCAAAGCCAGGATCTGGCCGGTCAAACTCAGTGAGCTGGGTCCGGAGCACGTGACCGGGATTTCTACCATGTTTGTCCCGCCCAAGGAACCTGCCTACATTGACCAGGAATTGGTCAAAAGGATGCAAGCGGAGCCACCACTCGTGAGACCATCTGACCCGAAGGGAGCAACATCATGACTGTTATGGAATCACCCACGGGGAGAATGACCCCGCTCGAGCAACTTCTCGTTGACGTTTGTACCGACACTCAAAGCCTCAAGCGCGTTACCCAAGATCCGGTCATGGCGTTTCGTGCCGCCGGCGCTTCTGATTACGTTGTCAAGTGTCTGCAAAAGCAGCGCGGCTCATGGATTTCCTTGGCGCTGTCGGCAACGCAGCCCGTTCCCTCGCAGGAGCAAATCGACGCATTTGTGGATCGTCGTGTTCGCGAGGACGCCTTCTTCGCTGATCGACTCCGCACCGAGCCCCGTCGAATTTTGGAGCGCAGTTTCTCCACCCGGTTCCCGAGTCGGGCAACGTTCGAGGTTGTCGAGGTCGCCGGCTTCCCGACCGTAGTTGTGGCCGGCCTTGTCGCAGGAGCAACCAGCGGCATTGATCTGACACCGTACGCTGATACAGATATTGATATTGATGTCGATACCGACGTGGATGTTGATGTTGACACCGACATTGACACCGACATTGACAGCGACGTTGACGCCATTGTGGACGTTGATACTGATGTTGACGTGGTTATTGACACCGATGTTGACAACGTGGTGGACACAGTCGTGGACACAGATAACTCGGCTATTTCCGTGGCTCAGGCCAGCCAGACCAGGGTGCAAGCGGTGATTGACCGCAGGTGGAATGAATTCTGGAGTATTCGCGAGGCCATGTGGGTTAGTCGAGACGATCGCGTCTCGACTTCCTGATTAGTGCGCTCGCAGTAACACTGTGAATCCGCTGACGATTCTGCTGCGGCCCTACCGCGGCAAAATCACCTCCGCTCTCCTCATCACAATCCTCACCGCTGTGCCAACCCTGTTGTCCGTGGTGGCATTGGGTTTTGTGGTGGACGCGGTGCGATCAGGCACCGGGGAGGAGGTCACCCGCTGGAGCATTGGCTTGGCGTTGCTGGCACTCATTGGTGCTCTGCTGTGGATTCCACGGGCACGGTCGGTCACTCTCGCTGCGGTGGACGTTGAGGCCTCTGTCCGAGAGCGCATGTTCGACCGCATTCTTCACGCGGACATTCTCACGGTGGGTTCGCTCGACATTGGTCAGGTTGTCTCACGTGCTACCGCTGACCTCCGATTAATCAGGTCTTTTCTGAGTGGCGGTATCCCACTCATTGCTCAGGTTGTTGCAGGTTACGCGTTCTTGGTGGTGACCGCCGGCTACCACCATCCGCTGCTTGGGCTGGCCACCTTGATCCCGGTCGCCCTGGTTCTCCTCATTTCCTTTGCCCGCGTGCACCGTGACTCCACCGACCCGGCAATAGCGCGCAATCTGCTGGGAGATGCAACAACGGTTATTGATGAGAGTCTGCAGGCCGTGGATTCGATCCGCGCGGACGATTCCCGCGATGCCACCTTCTCCACAGTGCAAGCACTCATTACGCAAGCGCGTAACGCCATCACCCCGGTCATGCGGCGCAACGCGGCGATCACCGCTGCCATGAGCTCGATTCCCTACCTCGCCTTTGCGGCGGTGTTAGCCGTCGGCGGCCTGTTGATTTCCCGGGGGGACGCTCTCTCCATTGGTGAACTGGTCGCGGTGAGCTTATTGATGCTCCACGTGGCTGCCCCCACCATTTCCCTGGGCACCTTTATCGCCGAAGGTCAAAATGCCGCTGCGGCGGCGGAACGGATCGAGACGGTCCTGCAGTGGCCTGATGCAGGACCGGATCCACGAACCCCTTCAAACACAGTCAACGTGCAGGACCTGTCCCTCTCGATCGGCGCGGACTCGGTGCTCGCAGGTGTCACGATCAGCTCAGACTCGCCAGCAACCCTGGGGATTGAGGGTGGCCCAGCCAGTGGCAAAACCATGCTGTTGCAATCCCTGCACGGGATTGTCCCCACCGTCACCGGTGAGATCGCTGTTCCGTCAACGCGACTAGTCACTAGCAACGATTCCCTGTTTCGTGGCACCATTCGCGAGTCCGTCACCTACGGCTCCCAGGACGTGACAGATGCTGACCTCGAACGCGTGGCTGAGTTAGCCAGCCTCACCGAGGTGATCAACCGCTTGCCCCAGGGCTGGGACACCCCGCTCGG
>JAIOWY010000016.1:0-19869 GCA_021741845.1 Candidatus Nanopelagicales bacterium | reverse complement strand
ATGATCTTGCCGTCAATCTCGAGACCGGGAATTGTGTGCGCATAGGAGCCGGTCGCCAGCACGATATTTTTACCAATGTAGGTATGTCCGTTGACCGTGACGCTATGTGGTCCAGTGTGCTTTCCTTCACCTTCGACGAATGTCACATTGCGGCTCTTGACCAGACCTTGCAGTCCTTTATATTGACGACCCACCACGCCGTCGCGGTATTCATTGACTTTCGGCATATCAATGCCGTGCAATGTGGTTGTGACCCCGAATTGTGCTGACTCACGACTCGAATCAGCAACCTCCGCCGCATGCAGGAGAGCCTTGGTCGGAATGCAACCTCGGTGCAGACAGGTGCCACCCAACTTGTCTTTGTCGATCAAGACGACACTGAGCCCGAGTTCAGCAGATCGCAGCGCGCAGGCATAGCCACCACTACCTCCGCCGAGAATTACTACATCAACAGAAGTCGTATCAGCAGAAGTCATACCCCTATCCTTCCACCGTGCTAGGAATCAGCACATGGGGGGCAAGGGGAGGGAATTGCCGAATTGCTGAGGGTGGGCTACTCGGCCAGATCCGCGGCAATCTGGACAAATGTCCGGACCATGGCTCCGGTTCCGCCCTTGGGGGTGTAGCCATAGGGGGCGGCATCGTTGTAAGCAGGGCCTGCCACGTCAATGTGCACCCACTGCTGTGAATCTGGCACAAATTCGCGGAGGAAGACACCTGCTGACAGCATGCCGGCGAGACCATCGCCAATATTGGCAATATCGGCGGTGTCGGAATTCAACGTTTCGCGCAGATCACTGGGAAGGGGCATGGGCCACGCCTCCTCGCCAACCTCGGTCGCAGCTGCCACGACCAGTTCACGGGTGGAATCTGTGTTGCTCATGACGCCAGCAATCCGGCGACCGAGGGCAATCCGCTGAGCGCCGGTCAACGTCGCGACATCGATGAGGACATCTGGTTTCTCGGCCACCGCCATGCCCAGGGCATCGGCCAAGACCAATCGACCTTCAGCATCCGTGTTGAGTACCTCGACAGTGGTGCCGTCGACAGTGGTCAGCACATCGCCAGGGCGTTGGGCCGTGCCACTGGGCATGTTTTCAGCAACAGCGATCCAACCGGTCACATTGACATTGAGCCCGAGCGCTGCAATGGCTTGCATGGCGCCGACCACCGCGGCCGCTCCGGACATGTCCGCCTTCATTTCGTGCATCTTTGCGGCGGGTTTAATGGAAATGCCACCTGTGTCGAAGGTGATGCCTTTACCCACCAACGCGAGGTGCTGACGGGCACCCTTGGGTGCATAAGTCATTTTGACCAAGCGCGGTGGCCGTGAGGAGCCCAAGCCCACACCGAGGATTCCACCGCAGCCAGCCGTGGCCAGCGCCTTCTCGTCCCATATTTTGACGGTCACGGGAAGGGCGCTCAGTGACTTTTTGGCCCGGGACGCGAGTTCAGCGGGCGGCAGGTCATTAGGCGGAGTGTTGATCAGGTCCCGGGTGAGGAATATCGAATTCACAATGATCGATGCGTCGGTCACTGCAGTACGGAAATCAGGTGTGATCTGCCCTGGGATGGACAGTACGAAAGTCGAGGGAAGAGTGCCGGCCTTAGTGCCCGATTTCCCTCGGTATGCAGTAAACGAATAAGACGCGAGGCCAACCGCAACGACGGTGGCATAAATGTGCTCCGGTGCGTGACCGGCGGAGATCGCCACCTTTTTCTTTCCGCTGAGCGACCGAATTCCGTTGCCTAGTGCGCGACGAAATTCCTCAAGGTCAAACTTCTTGCGAAAGTCGCCGAGACCAACCGCGATCACCATGGGTGCCTTGACGCCCGTCACGCCGGAGAGTGTGATCACCTCTCCTGCCTTGCCAGTTCCACCCAGGGCGGCAATGTCTGTCTGAATTTTCTTTGCCTGGGTAGGAGTAAACCCATGTGCGACTAATTCCACGCCTTTGGCTTTGCCGGAGAGGGGCGTTGTGTTGACCAGGAGGACATCGGCGGATATGTCCTTGGGCTTGGTGGTGGTCAGAGTGAAGGATGGGGTGGCGGTGTAATCCGCGGTCAGAGTAGGCATGTCAACAATCTAATCATGCGTCTAAGGTGGTGTGCATGGCAACGGATCTCCAGCGAACCCCACTCTTTTCGGCTCACCAAGAAAAGGGAGCCAAAATGGCGGATTTCGGGGGATGGGAAATGCCGATTGAATATTCCGGAGCAGTCGCGGAGCACCAGGCAGTGAGATCCAGTGTGGGACTTTTTGATGTTTCCCATATGGGCAAACTCCGAGTTACTGGACCGGGCGCGGTCGCAGCGCTTAATGCAATCGTGACCAGCGAATTAGGCAAAATCACGGCGGGTCAGGCGCAGTACTCCATGTTGTTAAATGACTCAGGTGGGGTAACAGACGACTTTATTGTCTACCGCGAGTCTGACGACAGCGTGTTCATTATTCCTAACGCTACGAATGCGGACACCGTCGCCGCTGCCTTGGCCAGTGCGCTCCCCGGAAATATCACTCTGGAAAATCTTCATACGGACCTAGGCATTGTCGCGGTGCAAGGTCCTCGCTCGGCCGAGGTGCTGAACTCCGTTGGACTGCCAACGGATCTTGATTACATGAGTTTCACGTCCAGTGAGTTTCGTGATAATCCCGTCACTGTGTGCCGAACGGGATATACGGGTGAGGTGGGTTATGAAATCGTGGCACCGTCTGGTGTCCTTCCCGCACTCTGGGAGGCCCTGATGGAGGCAACGACAGCGCTCGGCGGTGCCCCTGCTGGACTCGGTGCTCGTGACATATTGAGAACTGAAATGGGCTATCCGCTTCATGGACAAGATATTTCCCCAGAGATCTCACCGGTTGAGGCATTACTCGCCTGGTCGGTGGGCTGGGCCAAGCCTGAGTTCCATGGCAAAGCCGCCCTGCTCGACATGCGCGAGTCGGGGGCGCCACGCAAGCGCGTAGCGTTACGCGTTGTTGGCCGGGGAATTCCCCGCGCGCACATGGGCGTTTATACCGATCCGGAACTAACCCACCGCGTGGGAGAAGTCACCAGCGGCACGTATTCACCGTTGCTGAAGCAGGGGATTGCCTTGGCACTCGTTGAGTCCTCGGCATTGGACAGTGAACCGTCTGGGTTTTATGTTGATGCGCGGGGCAAGGCACTTGATTGCGAGCGGACCGCACTTCCCTTTGTGGATGCCAGCCCTAAATAAATTCCGTGGGCTACAGGGCAATAAATTGAACAAGTAATTCAGAACTAATAATCGCGCCAACTCCGGAGTTGTCGGCGAGGTCAAGTGGTAAGCCGGCTGGTATTCCCAGTCGATCAATGGCACATGCGACTGCAGGGTCCGGTGACGTGGACCCATGTCGCCACCAACTCGTGGCTTTCATGCTGAGCCGTTGGGCGATCAATGCGGCCGCTAGGTGTTCCGTCGTTCCGGTAATGACCGGTGTCATGCGGGCACTAGCTGTCAGCAACAGACCTACGGTGTATTCGCAAGCAGGTGAGGATGCTGCTACCTGCATGGGTTCACCACGCTGTGGGATCAATGTGCTGATGTGCTGGCGAATCACTTGGAGAGATTCCATTGCCTGTTGGTCGGTAACACCGTGCTCTTGGAAATACACGGAGAAGGCATCTTTACGAGTCAGTAGGCCAATGATCGCCCGTGCAAGATGGGAGCATGTGTTGCTTGACGCGGTGAGAAAAATGATGGTTGCTCCGGAGTCAATGGCCGCGTTCGCGGAGTCTGACCCAGCTCGGAACCCGTTAGCGTCCATGGCATCTGTATCGATTCGAGCGACAGTTACGGGAGTGTCGACGCGTGCGGTAACCCATGTGCCCAATTCGGCAAGTGAGCCGGTCACGAGCGGATTGAGTGGCGTGGATTCGCGAGGGGTAAATGACGCTATCCGCTCAACGAGAGACTCGGGCGTGGAATGCGTCACCTGCCCAGAATAGTGGGCATTCAGGAACTAGCCGGTGCGCGTTGGTTCAGCGGATCGAATGTAACGGGGGTCCCGAACGCAGCCTGTCGGGATGCTCGTCGGAGGAGGAAGAGAATCGGTCTGCCGGCAACCACAATGAGAAGCACGGTCAGAAATGCGCGAGGGATATCAAATCCCAACGAGGTTGCAATATTGAAACGAATCCAGGCCCCGAGATTTTCTGCGAGCCCTGCGCCGGGGACGAATGCGATTTGTTCCGGCAAATTAATCGAAAACGGCCAGAACCACAGGTTCAAGATAAATCCGTAGGCGACCATGGCAGCGGTGGCATACATGCCAAGAAGCAGAATCTCCCGTCCACCCCGTGCCTTCGGCAGCAAACCTGCGCCCAGGCCAACCCAGGCAGCAGCCAACATTTGGAATGGCAGCCACGGGCCAACACCTCCGGTGAACATGGCGGACACAAAAAGGGAAACCGAACCGAGGACAAAGCCGAATCCAGGCCCGAGCGCACGCCCGGCCAAAATGACTATGACCCAAATAGGCTCAATGCCTCCGAGCCCAGCCCCCAGTGGTCGAAGTGCGGCAATGACGGCAGCAAGAACTCCGAGTAGGGCTATTGATTTGGCATTCATTCCGCCATCCGAGAGTTGCGCCAGAACAACAACGAGCAAGAGGGGAATGAGAGCTGCAAAGAGAATAGGTGCATCGGTGGAATGAGCGACAACAAATGAATCCGACGGTGCGAAAAATGGCCACAAAAAACTCGCCACACCAATAATGGAAATAACGCCAATGGCGACGGCAGACGTTCTACCTAGGGGGATAGCGTGCTTCACAAGGTTTCCACGTGATCGTGATGGTGGAGTGCTTCCTCTACTTCAGTGACGGTCAACCATTGTGAAGGCGCCAAGATCTTGGCGACCTGTGGCGCGAACATGGGTGATCCGGTTATGACATTCCCCGTGGCACCGTCCGCCACAACTTCAGTGTCGCCCAACATGACAACACGGGTTGCCAGGTCAGCGACTAGCTCTACGTCATGTGTTGCCAAAATGACGCAGTGTCCCGTTTCCGCCAGCCCCCGCAATATGTCAGCGAGTCTGGCTTTTGTGGGGTAATCCAGCCCGCGGGTTGGTTCATCTAGCAAAATCAATGGCGGCTTTGATGCCACGATCATGCAGAGTGCCAAAATCATTTGTTGTCCCTCAGACAGGTCCCGCGGATGGGTCGAGTCAATAACTTCAGGTGCCAATAGGGCGAGGAGCGCACGTGTGGTGCCCGGTTCGCATCCGGCATCCGCATCCGAGTTACGACATTCAATAGCAATGCTCTGTGCCTCAAAAAGGTCACTTGGTTCTTGGGGCACGAGTCCAACATGGTGAAGCAGGTCCCGAGCTGGAATCTTGATCGGATCGAGCTCGTTCACACGCACAAGGCCTGACGTGGGTGTGTGTAGTCCGATCAGGGTTCGTAGCAATGTTGTCTTGCCGGCGCCATTGCGTCCCATTAAGGCAATGATCTCGCCGGAACTGGCATCCAGGGTGATACCCCGCAATACAACGGAATGCCCATACCCGACATCAAGATCTCGCACCTGGGCAATCACGGGTGTTGATTCTGCGACGACACGAAGGCGCGGGCGCTGGCCAGCCAAGCTACTTCGTAGTGGTCCGGCGTTTCGCCGAGCGTCGCGGATGGATACCGGGAGCGGATCCCATCCCGCAAGGCGACCGAGGTGGATCACGGGTGGAGCAATGGGGGAGCTTTGCATCATGGCGCTGGGTGTTCCGTTATGAATCTGCCCGTTCTCCAGCATGACAATGGAGTCGGCGTACTGCACCACTCGTTCCAGGCGATGTTCCGCCATGACCACGGTCACACCAAGATCGTGTACCAACCGGTGAAGGGCGGCGAGGACTTCCTCCGCGGCACCGGGATCAAGTGCCGACGTTGGTTCATCCAGCACTAAAACTTCTGGGTGCGCCGTTAACACAGAGCCAATCGCCACACGTTGTTGCTGCCCACCGCTCAATGAACGCAATGGCCTATTCCGTAACTCGGCCAGCCCCAGGAGGTCCAGCGTTTCCTCAACACGGCGGCGCATTATCTGGGGTTCAATCCCCAGACTCTCCATGGAATAGGCGAGCTCGTCCTCGACGAGATCCGTGACAAAACCAGTGACGGGGTCTTGCGGGACAAACCCCACGAGATCAGCAAGCTCGCGGGGAGGATAGTCCTGGGTACTGCGCCCTTTGATCTCGATTCGACCCTGAAGAAACCCGCCGGAGAAGTGGGGGACCAGGCCGTTAATTGCCCGGAGAAATGTTGTCTTGCCGCTACCGGTTGCTCCCACGAGGAGTGCGAGTTCCCCGTCGGCGATATGCACCGAGATGTCTCGGAGAACCGGCTGAGGTGAAGCACAGTCATCTGTTTCCGGATAAGTAAATGTGACCCGGTCGAATGTGATCATGCTAATGAACCTGCTTTCTCGCGGGGTGGTGTTGACATGAGTGTTGATGGCGGTGGCGGTGTAGTGACCGCAGGTGTTATCGAGATCAGGAATGCCATGACCCCCCAGAAGGGAAGGGTCGGCCATTGATCGAGGGCGGGGTGAAGCTGTTCCCAGAGGGTCAGCGAGTTTCCGACTCGCATGTCAGCCCACACGTAGATGCCGAGGGTGATCAGCCCGGAGCCGACAACCGCGTACTCTGGCAGCGACCATGTATCCGGCCGGTACACGGTTCGCTGATGGCTGCGTCCCGATTGCCACATGGCAAAAAGGGCCACCCCAACCCCCAGGGTTAAGGCCGGAAGCCCAAGTAGTGGGTGTGCATCGGAAGTGAACAGTCCATAGAGACCAATGATTACCAGGATGGTTGCCACGACGAGTGACGCGGTGATCATCCGGCGCAGTCGCGGTGATGTGTCGCCTACTCGCCCGTAGCCACGGGAGTCCATAGATGCCGCGATATTGATGGATCTGTCCAGGGCACCAGCAAGGACGGGCATGGCGAGGCTGGTGTATGCCCGAACGCCATGGACGCGACGTCCTCTCAAACGCCGCATCTCGCGGATGCGAACGGCATCGGTAATGAGTTGCGGAATAAAACTCAGCGCTACGACCACGCTCACCCCTAACTCATAGAGAGCGGAAGGCATGGCCTTGAGCAATCGTGACGGTGAAGCCAGTGAATTTGCGGCGCCAACAACTATGGCGATTGTTGCTAATCGAAGCCCGTCGTACAACGCGGCGAGCAAGGATTCCAGCATGACCGGTCCACCGATACGTAGGCCACTCATCCAGGTAGGCAGTGCGAATCCAGGAAGGATAAACAGTTCATGATTGCCTGTTGCGGCACCGAAAATAACTTGAAAGACAACGCGAATGACAATGATCATGACCCCGAGTGCCAGAAAGAACTCAAAGGACTTACCCCATGGAGCATCTGGTTTGCGGGCTGCGACCACGATTGCTGCTGCGGCAATGAGGAGTATGAGGAGCAGTGGGTTTGTTACGCGAGTAGCCGCCGCAGCAAGGGACAGTGCCCATATCCACCAGGCAACGGGATGTAGCCAACGGCGGCGAGTCAGCATAGGAAAATTACTCACGCTGTCCGCCGGCGCCAGAAATAGAAGCCAGCCACAGCGGCTAGACCAATGGCGACTGCCGTTCCTAACGGAGCGACGCTCGAAGACGGTGGAGGTGTCTCCTGGGGCACCCCCTCAGAAACCGATGGTGATTCCTGCGTGGCTTGAGGGTCGAACTCCGCGGAACACTCCATGGCCGGGTAGGAGTTCATGGCACAGATAAAGCCATTTTCTGTGCGTAAATCGACGACTGAATTAAGTAATTCGTAGCCGTTTGCATCAAGGACTCCAGAAGCGCAGAGGACGGTCACGGCGGGGGGAACCTCACCGTCAGGGGCAATATCGAGGGAACCAGAATCGATCACAAAAGCCACTCGCTTGAGCTCAGGATCACCGGGGGTAGCACTACAGGCTGAATCGAAAATCGCAGCCGGATCCATGGACGGAGCGACAGATGCTGAATCAGCATCCGTCGCAGCAAATACCCAGCCTTGTACTGAGCCGTCTGTGGGGAACGTGCTCGCTGGACCGAGTGGTGAATACACCCATTGCCCGGATTCAACGACCCAGAAATTCCAAAATCGATAGGTGCTCGCCTGCGCCCATCCGGGCATGGCAAAGAGAACGATGATCACTGCAAGAAGTGTCAGTGCAGTTCGCTGTGCCATGCGGCGGATGGGCGCAGTAGGCATCTACTTGGTTTCTGACGACTGCAAGGCAGAGATGAGATTCACTCCGCCAAAGTTCTTGGCATTGGAGTTAGTTGCCACACTAACCATCAGCAGGGATCCCAAGGCACCAGCATTTGGCTGCCCATCTTTCAGCGCCCAGTCCCGGGCATTGCTTTTGAGGCCAGTCGTTGCTTTGGCTACAGCGCGCTGTGCAACTGATGTGCCCGACATGGCAATCACCGTGAGAGCAGTGTTTCCAAGGTCATTTCCGTCGTAGGGGTAGTAGCTCAAAAGCGAATTCGCGGTGAGCTGCTTGGCGAGGTAACTCCCCAATTTATTGGTCGCGTTCTTTCCGCATGCAGGGTTCTTTCCTTTATTCGGTGGTGAGTACACCGGAAGCGACGTTGTAATTCCAAAATACGCTTGCGCGCTGGCGGCGTTATTTGCACCGGGTACTGCAGTTTGGAATTGAGCTGCTCCTCCTCGCGATTCATCACACGGAATGACCAAGGACCCGAGGAATCGTTGTATTTTCTTGGTTGCTGATTGGCTCACTCCCATTCCCCGAAGGGCGGCCAAACTTAATCCGCTCGAGTTCGCATCCGGTGTTCCTCCTGCATAGGAAGGGATACCAAGAGTTCCATTGGGTTGCTCTTGAGCAATCGACACCAGCCACCGGGCAGCCTTTTCCGCTGCCTTCTCCCGACCAACCGATTCGAGAGCCATGACTGCCCACGCAGTTTGATCCGCGGATGGACCACTGAAGTTCACCGGATCGGATGTGCCGCATGGCACGGAAGTATCGCTCCGATATCCCTGAAATGAGCCATTGGCGCATTGCTGCTTAAGTAGCCAGTTCACGGCACTTGCGCTGGGGGTAATGCGAGCGGAAACGAGTCCAAGAATCGCCTGCGACTGCAGCTGTACCGACGAATATTCATTCGGTGCGCCGTAGAGGCCCTTGTTGGATGTTGCCGCGATTGCGGGGGATGAGGCGGAGCTGGCAACCAGTGCCAATGCGCTGATACTGAGGGCGATTGCGCGTAATCGCTGTGTGGTGATGGAACTTTTCATGACCCTAGGGTCCTTTCAGGTGAGTGGTCCCTGGACCACGCCCTGCGCTAAGCCAACCCACATAAAAACCCTTGCCAAACAGCAGCAAGGGAGGGGTCAAGCTTTCGCTTGAGCGCTCGTCCCGTTACCTCGACGGATGACCGCTCGTATGCGCTAGGTGCTCCGACTTATCAGAATGATTCTGAAATACGGTTGCGGGACAGCGACGGATTCACACCGAACTTCCCCTAGATTCACATACGTCGATTCAGTTGTAGACGAACCTCACCACGGGGAAGGGGTCCATGTCAACGTGAACACGTATTTTGGGTTCACTGATCGAAACCCGTGAACACGTATTTTGGGTTCACTGATCGAAACCCGTGAACACGTATTTTGGGTTACAGGTGGTGTTATTCGGGTCGGAGGTTCATGGGCCCGTAGACCTCGCGGTCTCCATCCATGAGCGTGACATAACCAACACCGGATGCCAGCATGGCTCGCCAGGTATCGCTGACAAATGCTTCCGCATCAGCCTGTGTCGGGAACCCAGTGGTGACACACGGCTCGACTGGAGTTTCAATCGCGTTGCCTTCTAGGTCAAAATAATTCCAGGACCAGGCCATGTGTTTCCTCCTTGGGTGTCTGTCTTGGTCAATTCTAGGGAGCGGTGTTGATTACGGACGAACTTCAGGGGAGACAGTTAAGGCGGGGTCGGTAAGAACGAGATCACCGAGTGCGTAATCGATAGCGCTCAAGACATCTTCGGGCAGTGTTATGCCTGAAGCTTGGGCGTTCTCCGCTATTTGTTCGGGTCGTGAGGCACCCACAATGGCTGAGGAGACATTGGGATTGCTCAGAACCCAGGCAATGGCCAGTTGCGCTGGTGTGAGTTTCATGTCGGCAGCAATCGGTTGAAGCTTGGCTACTGCCTGCAAAATGTCATCGCGCAACCACCGAGTGACGAAATCGGCGCCGCCATTGGTATCCGTTGCGCGACTGCCCTCAGGGACTGGTTCACCGGCTTTGTATTTCCCCGTGAGCACGCCTTGAGCAATGGGGGACCAGACAATCTGACCTATGCCCAGTTCCTCGCACGTGGGAACAACTTCAGTTTCAATAACACGCCACAGCATGTTGTACTGCGGCTGATTGCTGATTATTCGATCGAACCCCATGTCACTCGCTATCCGAATGGCATCGCGGATTTGTTGAGCATTCCACTCACTAACACCAACGTAGAGAACCTTGCCTTGACGAACGAGGTCATCAAAGGCACGCAGAGTTTCTTCCAGCGGTGTTTCGTAGTCGTAGCGATGCGCTTGGTACAGGTCGATGTAATCGGTCTGGAGTCGGCGAAGTGATCCCTCACAGGACTCCATGATGTGTTTTCGGGAAAGCCCGCGATCATTGACCCCCGGTCCGGTTGGCCAGTACACCTTGGTGAAAATTTCCAGACCTTCACGACGCTGTCCCTTGAGCGCGTTGCCCATAACAACTTCCGCCTTGGTCGCCGCGTAAACATCAGCGGTGTCAAAGGTAGTAATGCCCGCGTCCAGGGCCGCATGCATGGTTTTTACGGCGAGGTCATCGGCAACTTGGGAGCCGTGCGTGACCCAGTTTCCATATGTTATTTCGCTGATTTTGAGGCCACTGCGACCGAGAAGTCGATAGTCCATGGGCTGTCCTTAATCCTTTTTCTTGGAACGACCACCGCGCGTTACCCGCGGCTTGGGCATGCGAAGGCGCCGATACTGGAGCACCCGCATTAAGGCATACAGAGTCACACCCTTGCGCTCTGATTTGTCGGGGAATTGTTTTTTGACACGGATATTCAACTGAATGATCAGAATCGTGGTGTCTAGCACAATGAGGGCGGCCACCATGAAAAATGCCAGAGAGACAAATTGTTGGACGGCAACATTGGGAACAAAGCCAAGCACAAGCACCACGAGAGCCATGAAAATGAAGTACTCGGCGACCGTGTATCGCCCGTCAACAAAATCACGGACGTAGGCTCGAATCGGGCCCTGGTCTCGAGCTGGCAGGTAACGCGGGTCTCCAGCCAGCATGCCTTCTCGCTGCCGGGCGCGAGCCTGACGATCCGCCTCGCGGGCAGCCTTTTTGCCCTCTTTGGTGCCCCGAGGGGCGCGGATGGTTGTTTTGCGCGCCGCTTCCGCTTCCTTACGGGAAGGCGTGGGGCGGCCCTTTCCCTGGGAAGGGGTGGAATCCGCGGGTGCCACGTCGGCTGACGGGGTGGTTTTCTTCTGTCCAAACATGATGGGCCCAGACTATCCCTACTCCTGTGTGCGCAGTTGACTTGCTCCATTTACTCTAGAGGGACATTCCGGTCAGGTACCGATCGGCAATCGAAGGGAAATGGCATGGGTCTCTGGCAGCGCTTCACTCTAATTTTCAAGTCCAAGGCGAATAAGGCTCTGAACAAGGCTGAGGATCCTCGCGAGGTTTTGGACTATTCCTATGAAAAGCAGTTGGAACTGCTGCAAAAGGTTCGTCGAGGTGTTGCAGACGTTGCCACCAGCCGTAAGCGGATTGAGCTCCAGGTACAGGGACTGCAGAAGCAAGAGGTCAAACTTGAGGAGCAGGCTCGTGCGGCTTTAGCCGGAAACCGCGAGGATCTCGCGCGTGAAGCACTGGTTCGTCGTAGTGGACTGCATCAGCAAATTGCTGACCTCAACGGTCAACTTGCACAACTCCAGGAGCAAGAGGAAAAACTGATTGTTGCTTCCCAGCAGTTACAGAGCAAGGTGGAGGCATTTCGCACGCGCAAGGAAACAATTAAGGCGACGTACTCTGCTGCGGAGGCCCAAACAAAAATCAATGAGGCATTCACTGGTATCTCCTCGGAACTCGGCGACGTTGGTTTAGCTGTGCAGCGCGCTGAAGACAAAACAGCGGAGATGCAAGCTCGCGCCGGTGCGATCGACGAGCTCATGGCTTCAGGTGCGCTGAATGATCCGTCTGGGATGAGCAAGGACAGCATCACCGTGGAACTTGAGCGCATGGCTAGTGAGACGGAAGTTGAAGCTCAACTTGCTGCACTCAAGAATCAATTGGGCTCGGCAGAGAAAAAAGCCATCGAGGAATAAGGCACCTGAGATAAGAGGCGAGATGGTGTTCTAGCGTGAATTCGCCGGCTCACTTACTTCTGGTGCATGGAGCGTCACATGGCGCTTGGTGCTGGTCTGGCGTTATCCAAGAGCTAGACAGGCTAGGGGTGCCGGCAACGGCATTTAACCTCCCTGGTTCAGGGAGTGACACCACTCCGCGGCGCGATGTCACGTTGCAGGACTACCTCGCTGCCACTATCCAGCAGGTTGATGACACAGATGCCACGCGAGTTGTGCTGGTTGGTCATTCACTGGCGGGAATCATTCTTCCTTCGGTAGCAGCTGCTCGACCAGAGAAAGTTGAGGCATTGGTTTTTGTGGCCAGTGTGGTGTTGAACTCTGGAGAGCGGGGAATTGATTCCATTCCTGAGGACAGGAGAGACACCTATTTCGACATGGCCCGGGAATCTGAGGACTACACCATTCTGCCCAACTTTGAGAATGGTCAAACTCGGTTCTTTTCACATTTGGGGTTAGCGGCGGCGCAGGAGGCATACGCCCAACTCACGCCACAGCCTTTTGAACCGTACTTGAGCGAGGTCGCCCGCGGAGTTGATTCCGTTGTCGTTCCGTCGGCTTATCTATTGCTAGAACAGGATGTAACGTTCAAGCCCCCGGTCGCTGAAGGCTTTGCCAGCAAAGAGGGTGTCGTGCCAGATCGAATGGCGGGGGACCATTGCGTCATGCTCTCTGATCCATTTGCGTTGGCTGAGAAATTAGCGCACTATGCACGGAGAGACTGGGCGACATAGATTGGCCACGAGCCATGTGGTGACGTGGCCAAGCATGAGAGGCAGTGAATAAAGCGATGGCACAAACTCGGTACGGCAAAGATTCAGGTTTAACGGCCCGAATGTTTGGCACCCTCTTTGGCTTGGGTCTTTTGTATGTGGTGTTGGCGGCAGTGCTGATCGCCGTGGGCATTAATGCGGTATTTGTTTTGGTCTTATCGGGAGGATTTCTGTTCTTCCAATGGTGGTTTTCTGACACGCTCTCCATGAAAGCCATGCGGGCAGTTGAGGTGACCCCTGAGCAAGCCCCGCAACTTCATGCACTGGTGGACCGGATTTGTGCCATGGCAGACATGAAGAAACCACGAGTAGGAATTTCTGATTCCCCTGTGCCGAATGCCTTTGCCACTGGTCGGAGCCCGAATCGGTCCGTTGTTGTGGTCACCACGGGGATCCTCAAGAAACTGGATGAGGCAGAGTTAGAGGGCGTACTAGCTCACGAACTCTCACATGTGGCACACCGTGATGTCACCGTCATGACAATCGCTTCGTTCACATCCATCCTTGCCGGATTCCTCACCCGTAGCGCCATGTGGGGATCCATGATGCGCGACCGTCGGGATCAAAACACGGCGGTGGTCTTTATGGCTGTCATGGTGGTGTCGATTCTTGTCTACTTCATTTCCTTCCTCCTTATCCGTGCGCTCTCTAGATACCGCGAGTTGGGTGCCGATCGTGGCGCTGCCCTTCTGACAGGTCGCCCCAGTGCCCTCGCGAGCGCTCTCGTGAAAATAAGTGGAGAAATGAGCGCAATTCCAGACAAAGACCTACGTGCCATGGAACCGGTGAGTGCCTTCGCCTTTGCGCCCGCATTCAAGGGAAATAAGGGACTCGGCATGGAGGCGATTTTTGCCACGCACCCTTCGCTGGATAAGCGGCTTGAGCAACTCGCGAAAATCTCTGCTCAACTGGGTGATCGCTGATCGTGGGATTTTTCGATGCCCTGCGCGGGCGCAAGGATCCAGTTCGGCCGAACCTAGATGCACTGTTCGCGCTGCCATCAGCAGCGATCACCATGCAGGTTGACCTGGGGCTAACACCCACTGGGGTGGGTGCCGTGTGCTTTCGCGCGCCGGAGGGTACGGCATTCGCTGACGTAGAAAGTGAGATCCGACAGCTACTTGACGCTGATGGTGGTCCCAAGGTCGAAGCTAGCGCCGATGAATATGGATTTGATTGGCTGACGATCCGGACTGATCCACCGGACCTTTCGGCGGTTGTCACTGACGCGCATGCGGTCAATGTCTCTCTGGTTCAAGCAGGTTTTGGCCCGCAATTGTTGTGTTCGCTGTTTTATTTTGCCAACGGTGATGGCGATATTTCGACATTGGTGTACCTCTTTAAGCGAGGCACTTTCTACCCATTCGTGCCCGCTAGGGGAGATAAGGTGCGCGACAACGTTGCTGAACTGAAAATACGTGACAAACTCCACGGCGAATTACCGGTGGAAAAAGATGTATCGCGGTGGTTTGCCCTGTGGGATGCACCTGGGTTGGAGCTGCTGTGACGCAGGAGCAGAAGTACCGAGTCGTGGAAATCCGGGAGGGTGTGGAGATTCGGGAGTACGAGCCCTGTGTGGTTGCGGAGATCACTATGTCGGGTGACGCGGGTCGAGTAGGCACGAGAGCCTTTGGTCCGCTTGTTGGTTATATCAGTAAGAACCAGATCGACATGACGTCTCCCGTGATTCAAGAACGTGGCACTGAGAGTGGCGAGTGGACTGTGGCTTTTGTTCTCCCGCATGGACAAGATCGAGATCAATTGCCTGATCCACAGGATACTCGGGTGACTTTGCGGCAGGTACCTGCCCAACTATGTGCAGCAGTTAGGTGGTCGGGTTCCTGGAAGTACAGTGAAGTAGAAAAACGTTCGCTGACGCTGGAACAGAGAATCCGCCAATGGGGATTTCATGCCGCCGGGGTGCCTCGGTGGGCTCGCTACGACCCACCGTGGAAACCATGGTTTGCCCGTCGAAATGAAGTCATCCTTCCGATTTCTCGCTGAATACCGATATTTCGTTTCCACTGTGCAAACATGCAGCCATGAGGAAAATAACAATGATTCTTGCGTCGGCTACCTTGGTCGCAACATCGCTACCGTTTGTGGCTGTTTCAAGCGCTAGTGCGCTCGATCTACCCACTCCATCTAATTCCGTGTGCAGCGAAGGAAGTAACAATTCGAACTACGCATGCATGGAAGTGAATAAGCAGAAAGTTCCCTCAGGGGACACTGTCACCTTTACTGGAAAGATTTCGAGTGTTGCGTCCAAGTACCTCAAGCAATGGACAAAGGGCGACAATGTTGTTTGTTTGACGCGCTACAAAACAAAGCCCGAAGCTGATGGCAGCTGGCCATGGCAATACCTGGAAGCTGCATGCACCACGGTGAGAAAGAATGGTGAATTCACCATCAACGCTGAATTCGGTCGCAAAGGTTCCTATTACTACGGTCTCGAAATGGGACCCTGCCGCGGCTCCAAAGCGCTATGTGGCGATGGCGATCCCGGACTGATCGGTGTTTATGGCAAGGGCGATAAAGCACTGTTGCTGAAAACAACCTGATATTCCCAAGATGAGAGAGCGCCTGCGAATGTTGTTCGTGGGCGCTTTCTAATCGGCGGCGGGGGATGCGCCAGGCAGAGCGAGCATGCGATCAAGTGCCACGGCGGCCCAGCGTGCTGTCTCAGGGTCGACGGTGATCTGATTCACAACATTGCCGGCGACCAATTGCTCGAGGGACCACACCAGGTGGGGCAAATCAATGCGATTCATGGTGGAGCAGAAACAGACTGTCTTGTCGAGATAAACGATCTCCTTGTCAGGATGCGCTAGCGCTAAGCGTTTGACGAGGTTCAATTCGGTTCCAATTGCCCAGGCAGATCCAGCAGGGGCTGCATCAATAGCGGCAATGATTTTTTCGGTGGATCCGACCATGTCTGCTTTCTCCACGACTTCATAGGTGCACTCTGGATGCACAATCACCGTGATACCTGGAACTTTGGCTCGTACGTCGTCAACGCACTCCGCTGTAAAACGGCCATGGACGCTGCAGTGCCCCTTCCACAGGATCACCTTGGCATGACGTAATTGATCAATTGTTAAGCCGCCGAGGGGACGGTTGGGGTTGTACACCACACAGTCGTCCAAGCTCAGTCCAAGATCCCGCACCGCCGTGTTGCGCCCCAAGTGTTGATCGGGCAGAAAGAGTATTTTTTCACCCTGGTCAAATGCCCATTGCATGCTTCTATGTGCATTGCTGGATGTACAGATCGATCCTCCGTGGAGGCCGGTAAAGGCCTTGATGGCGGCAGTCGAGTTCATGTACGTAATGGGAATGGTGGTATCAGCGATTTCAGCGGCGGTGAGGTCAGCCCAACACTGCTCGACCTGGGAAATCTCAGCCATGTCCGCCATGGGGCATCCGGCAGCGAGGTCGGGGAGAATCACTTTCTGGGTGTCTGAGGTCAATATGTCGGCACTTTCCGCCATGAAGTGAACCCCGCAGAAAACAATGAATTCCGCAGCAGGTCGAGCGGCAGCCTGTTGGGCTAACTTGAAGGAGTCGCCGGTGACATCAGCGAATTGAATAACTTCATCCCGCTGGTAGTGGTGGCCCAAGATAAATAGCCTGTCCCCTAAAGCGGCCCGTGCTCGTTCAGCGCGTTCGATCAGATCGGGATCAGATGCCGGCGGTAAGTCACCGGGACACTCGACACCCTTCTCGCTGGACGAATCAGCATTAGTGCCCAGAAGGAGCAGGGCGAGGGGCGTTGGAGCGGGATCAACGAAGGTTCCGGCCATTCACATATTGTGCACGCGACCGACAAATCAGGGAAGCGTGGGGCGGGAGGTGCAGAAAATGCCGAATGGGCTTAGTCTTATATGTACATGGTTGCCTACCACGGTAGCTTCATCGTTGTTTCCTAGAAAGTGAGCGCACATGTCAACGGAATCCCACGTTTCGGAAATCACACTGACCGACGGTCTCTTACTCAGTGACGCCGCCGCTGACAAGGTCAAGGTTCTCCTTGAATCTGAGGGACGCGACGATCTTGCGCTCCGTATCGCCGTTCAACCAGGCGGTTGCTCTGGACTTCGGTACCAGTTGTTCTTCGATGACCGGAATCTCGACGGCGATGTCGTCAAGGATTTCAATGGCGTACATGTGGTCACTGACCGCATGAGCGCGCCCTACCTCAGCGGTGCCACCATTGATTTCGTGGACACCATTGAGAAGCAGGGATTCACGATTGACAACCCGAACGCGACTGGTTCCTGCGCGTGCGGGGATTCATTCCACTAATTTTTTTCTGACCTGAGAATCTAACGGATGCAAACCTGTTCGGCTCGCCGAATTGTCGTGCGGTTTGTGCACGGTAACGGGTAGGCTCTCGTAACGTGGCGATTCTGATTACTGGGTCCATTGCGACCGATCATTTAATGACCTTTCCCGGCAACTTTGTCGATTCCCTCGTGGAAGGAAAACTCGACAAGGTCTCACTATCTTTCTTGGTAGACGAATTAGAGATTCGGCGTGGGGGAGTGGCACCAAATATTGCGTTCGGCATGGGCTGCCTGGGTTTGAGTCCGGTGCTCGTCGGTGCGGTTGGTCCTGATTTTGCTGACTATGAAAGCTGGCTCAATCGACACGGAGTGGACACCAGTGGCGTTCACGTGTCCGATTCTGCGCACACGGCTCGATTCGTGTGTACCACGGATGCAGAGCAAAACCAGATTGCTACTTTCTACGCCGGAGCCATGACCGAGGCTCGCAATATTGAGTTAAAGCCAATAATTGACCAAGCGGGGTCCGCTGACATTGTGCTCATTGGTGCCAACGATCCGCTCGCCATGCAGCGCCACACCGATGAATGTCGTTTCCGTGGCTATCCCTTCGCCGCTGATCCCTCGCAGCAATTAGCCCGAATGAGCGGTGACGAGGTCAAACCCCTCATTGAGGGCGCGGAATATCTCTTTACCAATGAATACGAGTCTGCGTTGATTGAGCAAAAGACGGGGTGGAATACCAGCGATATCGCCTCTATGGTCAACGTACGAGTCACCACCTTGGGGGCAAAAGGCGCTCGTATCGATCGTCGGGGTGAACCATCAGTTTCTGTGCCTATTGCCGAGGAATTACGTAAGGCAGACCCCACCGGCGTGGGCGATGCATTCCGTGCCGGTTTCCTCTCCGGTCAGGCGTGGGGTCTATCCGACGAGCGCTCAGCGCAGATTGGCTCGCTGCTGGCCACCTACGTGATTGAGACCGTCGGTACGCAGGAGTATGAATTAGCCCAACGCCATTTCCTCGAGCGAATGGCACAAAGCTATGGAGACTCAGCAGCAGCCGAAGTAGAAACACATATTTCCTGTCCCCGTCCCTAACGCCACCCGGATGAGAGTCTCGCCGTGGTAGCGGTGCGGGCTGGCGGTCGGGAACTCCCCGCGAGCGTCTGGGATCTGCCCGACCCCCGAAATGCTGACCCGACCGCGGACCTCGTGGCGATCGGTGCGGACCTCAGTCCACCGACGGTGTTGCAGGGATATGCACGTGGGCTTTTTCCCATGCACGTCAGTAGTGACCATCCGGATGATGCCCCCGTACTCGGTTGGTGGTCTCCGAACCCTCGCGGAATTATGCCGATCACGTCCATGCGAGTGACTCGATCGCTGAGGAAATCTCGTCAACGGTTTACCACGACCCTGGACAGGAGCTTTGTTGACGTCATGAAGAAATGTCAACGCCCTGAGGAAGAGGGCCAGTGGATAACGACAGAGTTCATTGATACGTATACGGAACTACATCGACAAGGCTTTGCCCATTCCGTCGAGGTCTGGAATCGTGTCGGCGAACTCGTCGGTGGCCTGTATGGAATTGAGCTCGGCGGTCTATTTGCCGGTGAATCCATGTTTCATGTAGAGAGAGATGCGTCCAAAGTCGCGTTACTGCGACTTGTTGAGGAATTGGGTAGCTGTCCAGGTGATCGCATCCTTGACGTTCAGTGGCGCACAGATCACTTAGCGTCTCTGGGGGTGATTGAGATTCCTCGATCTGACTATCTGGACCGACTCACCGTTGTGCTCGACACGATCCCCTGTCTAGGCCCTTCCCCTGTCTAGGCCCTTCCTCTGTCTAGGCCCTCGCGTTAGGTAATGCTGGCCAGTGCTTCCGGCAATTCTGTGAGGAACTGCTCGATCTGGCGCTCGCTGACATCAGGGGGGAGGGAGAGTCGAATACTGGATTCGTGGGGCAGGCCCATTGCTTGGAGCACATGCGAGGGCATCCGGTTATCCGCTGTGCAGGCCGAGCCTGCAGCGACATAAATTCCCCGTTTATCCAGTTCCGTAACCAGCTCGCCAGCGGCAGCGCCCGAGATGGTGAATGTGAGGATGTGGGGTAGGCGATTATCCGGTGCCCCAGCGCACTGCAGGCCGAGGTGTGCCAGTGAGGTCAGGCGCTCGCGGACCACCTGAATATGCTTCCGGGCGAGATCGGCAGAGGTGGAACCCGTCCGGGATCCCTCCAATGCCACGGCGGCCGCCACAGCAGCTGGAATATCGGGGAAGCCGCCGATCCAGCCACGATCAGGTGCTTCCTCCGGACGCCATCGAATATGTGGGTGGGTAATAACGACGGCCACTCCCGGCGGGCCACCCCAATCCCGCGCGGGGGCG
>JAIOWY010000015.1:0-19969 GCA_021741845.1 Candidatus Nanopelagicales bacterium | reverse complement strand
CCTTCAGGTTGCCGGGATCGGTAGCGCAGCAATGGTGGCTGCTGCCTGTGGTACGGGTTCTGAGTCTTCGGGTGAGGCCTCTGCTGCGACCGACCTCTCCGATACAGAAATGATTGCCAATTGGTCCAACTGGCCTTCCTACCTGGATATCGACGAAGACACCGGTGAATACCCTTCTCTCGTAGCATTTGAAGAGGCAACGGGCATCGATGTCATTTACACAGAAGATGTCAACGACAATAACGAGTTTTACGCCAAGGTGCGCACGCAGTTGGAGCAAGGTCAAGACATTGGTCGGGACTTGGTCGTGTTGACGGACTGGATGGCAGCCTTATGGATCCAAAATGGCTTTGCTCAGAAACTAGACAAGTCACTAATACCTAATTCGGTCAACTTGATTCCTCGATTGGCTGATGTGAGCTTTGACAAGCCCCGCGAGTATTCCTTGCCGTGGCAATCAGGGTTTGCTGGGTTGGGCTACAACATCTCTGCCCTCCAAGAAGCAACCGGCAAGTCATCCATGACTTCACTAGATGAACTGTTTGATCCGGCCCTGAAAGGCCGCATAACGCTTCTCTCTGAGATGCGCGACACCATGGGCTGCATCTTGGCGTGGCAGGGTTATGACCCCGCTGATTTCACGGATGCTGAGTTTGAAGAGTGCATTGCTGTCTTGACGCAGCAAGTTGACAACGGCCAGGTTCGGCAAGTAACGGGCAACGATTACATCGCAGCTATGGACAGCGGCGATGTCATTGCGGTTATTGGCTGGTCAGGTGACATCTTTGCCATGGGAGATGACTTCGGTTTCTCTCTTCCCGAGAGTGGTGGAACATTGTGGACTGACAACATGGTGATTCCGGCACTTGCGCAGCACAAGGCAAACGCTGAGAAAATCATGAACAACTACTACGACCCAGCGGTCGCAGCGCAAGTTGCGGCGTGGGTTAACTACATCTGTCCAGTACAGGGTGCGCAGGCTGAAATGGAAAAGATTGACCCTGAGTTGGCCAACAATGAGTTCATCTTCCCGTCAGATGCCATGCTCAACCAGACCTATGTATTCATGGAGTTGACGCCAGAGCAGAACGAGGCGTACGAGCGCTTGTTCCAGAAGGCAATCGGCAACTAATACCTATTATTCTGGGGATCGAGTCACTCGATCCCCAGAATATGTCTGAGAGGAATAGCCTGTGAGTGCAACCGCTGCACGTAATGTCGAGGACCTTCACCTAGAAAATCTCACGAAGAAGTTTGGTGAGGTTGCTGCGGTTGACGATCTCACTCTCACCATTCCCGCCGGTTCGTTCTTTGCGCTTTTGGGGGCATCTGGCTGTGGAAAGACCACCACCTTGCGCATGGTCGCGGGACTGGAAGAGCCGACTTCAGGCAGAATCCTCATTGGCAGTCAGGACATCACAAATTTGCGGGCCTTTCAACGCCCGGTTAACACCGTATTTCAATCGTATGCGCTATTTCCGCACCTAGACATATTCGAAAATGTTGCTTTTGGGCTGCGTCGGCGAGGTGTTAAGAATGTTGAATCGCAAGTTGATTCCATGTTGGAGTTGGTGGAGCTTGGTCCCATGGCACGAAGGAAGCCGGCGCAACTCTCCGGTGGCCAGCAGCAGCGGGTGGCGGTGGCTCGGGCATTGATCAATCAGCCTGATGTGCTACTTCTTGACGAACCACTGGGGGCACTGGATCTTAAGTTGCGGCGGCAAATGCAGATCGAACTCAAACGTATCCAAACTGAGGTCGGAACGACATTCGTCCACGTCACGCATGATCAAGAGGAAGCCATGACCATGGCGGACACGGTAGCCGTAATGAACGCGGGTCGAATTGAACAGATGGGGCATCCTGCGGATATCTACGAGCTACCCAAGACTGTTTTTGTTGCCAATTTCTTGGGCCAATCCAATCTCTTTGCCGGAGCTCGTGACGGAATGTCTGGAGATACCATCCTTGTCAATTCACACGGCTTAACATTTAGCCTGCTTCCCTCGCGGAACTCGGCCGTGAGTGACGAAATCATTGTCGGTATTCGCCCCGAGAAAATTACTGTTCTGGACGTTGTTGATCGTGAGAAAATCCCTATGGGGCATAACTCACTCGAGGGTCGAGTGACCGATGTCTCCTACACGGGTGTGTCCACCCAATACGTTGTTGAGACTGCTTGGGGTCAAGATGTCACAGTGTTTGAGCAAAACGTGATTGTGGGCGACCGCTGTGATGTGGGAGATCACGTCATCCTGCATTGGTCGCCGGAGCATTCATTTGGCTTGAGTGGTGGCGAGACTCTTCTTCATGCAACGGCGCAGGAAATAGCGACGGGCGCCTAGTCGTGGCTGCAGTCCTTCCCGCCACCGGGGCGAAGCAGCAACCCGGTCCGCAGAAAAAGTCTCGAACAGGGTATTTCCTGCTACTGCCGGGAATGACCTGGCTGGGTATTTTCTTCGCGATCCCGTTTGTGACACTGTTCTTAACCAGTCTGCAGGCGCCGGTGGAGGGCGCAGCCGGCCAATACGTTCCCGCGTTCAAAGTTAGTAACTATCCAGAAGCGTTAACGGAATATTGGCCGCAGTTCATCAAGTCCTTTATCTATGCAGGTATTGCCACGGCTTTGGCCCTGCTTATTGCTTATCCGCTCGCCTATTTCATTGCATTCAAGGCGGGTCGTTGGCGGGCGCTCATGCTGGTCCTTGTCATTGCGCCTTCTTTTGCGTCCTTCCTCCTCAGAACATATGCGTGGAAAACAATCCTTGCTGATGAAGGATTTATCACTAGCTTCTTTAATGCACTGCACTTGCTTCCCGAGGATCGAATACTCAACACAAGCCTGGCGGTGATCGCCGGATTAACCTATAACTTTTTGCCATTCATGATCCTGCCGCTGTATGCGGCGTTGGAGAAAATTGATCCACGTTTAATTGAAGCCTCGAGTGACTTATATGCATCCGCCTTCACAACTTTCCGTAAGGTGACATGGCCGCTCTCACTTCCTGGCGTTGTCGCAGGAACATTGCTGACGTTTATACCGGCGACGGGTGACTACATCAATGCGGAGCTTTTGGGTTCCACGCAGGATCGCATGATTGGAAATGTGATTCAAACGAACTTTATTGAGTTCCGGGATTACCCAACGGCGAGCGCATTGTCCTTTGTGCTGATGGCGGTCATTTTGGTATTGGTCTTCACGTACATACGCCGAGCCGGAACGGAGGACTTGGTCTAATGAGGTGGGTGAGGCAGCGTCTTCTTGGTGTAGTGGCCGTTCTGGTGTTGGTCTATCTCTTTGTGCCCATTGCTGTAGTTGCGGTACTGAGCTTCAATAAGCCGGAAGGAAAGTACAACACCAGCTGGAACAAATTTTCGCTGGACGCATGGACCAGTCTCTGCGGCGTTCCAGGAGTCTGCGATTCTTTTATGATCAGTATTCGGATCGGTGTGATTTCGACAATAGTGGCCACGATTCTGGGCACCATGGTCGCTTTTGCATTAGTGCGGTATCGGTTCAAAGGGCGGTCTACGACCAATCTTCTCATTTTCTTGCCCATGACGACACCAGAAGTAGTCATGGGTGCGAGCCTGTTGGCGCTGTTCCTCAACCTGCGTTTTCCATTGGGTGAAACCACCATCATTATCGCGCACATCATGTTCACCATTTCATTCGTGGTCGTCACAGTGAAAGCGCGCCTGCAAGGAATGGATCCACGGCTCGAAGAAGCGGCCCGGGATCTTTATGCGAATCCACGAGCAACATTTCGATACGTGACCCTCCCACTTGTCGCCCCGGGCATCGCTGGTGCTGCCTTACTTGGATTCTCGCTATCTTTCGACGATTTCATTATCAGCTTCTTCAATGCAGGCACGGTGGTGACCTTCCCGATTTACATTTGGGGTGCCGCCCAACGGGGAATTCCGGTGCAGGTGAACGCCTTAGCCACCATGGTGTTCGTTGTGGCATTAGTCATCGTTTTGTCCTCTCAGTTTGTTGCGCACCGTCGCCGCAAAGCTTTAGAGCTACCTCCAGAGGCATTAGAGGCGGCATTACCTCGCTCTTAAATGCGACATGTTGATACCATTCGCCAGGCACATTGTTTGTAGAGATTGATTGTTTGCCGACCTGGTTGATCGAAGGGATTGGTGGGAAAGTTAGGCGCTCGGTCTAACTCATTACGTGAACTCTGACGTAAGGAATCCCATGTTTTCTCACCAAGCATCACCTGAAGGTTTCACAAAAACAAGTGGTCTTAGCACCATCCCTTTTTGGCTGGATAATCCGCAACGCCCCGTTGCGCGCGCACCTTTGTCGGGTGTTGATGCAGCCGATCTCCTCGTCATTGGTGGCGGCTTCACCGGTTTGTGGGCGGCGCTTGAAGCGAAAATCGCGTATCCAGACCAACGCATTGTGCTCGTGGAAGGTGGTCGAATCGCAGAGGGCGCGAGCGGGCGCAACGGTGGATTTGTATCAGCCTCGCTGACACACGGATTTTCCAACGGGCACAGTCGTTGGCCGAACGACATGACGGAATTACATCGTTTAGGCGTAGAGAATCTAGCCGCCATGCAGGCGCGGGTAGCCGAATTTGCTATTGACTGTGATTGGCTGCCGTCAGGGGAGATTGATGTAGCAGTCGCGGATTACCAACAGGATCAGTTGCGCGAAACACACGAGCAGATGCGTGAGAGCGGAATTAAGTCCACACTGCTGGATGCTGCCCAAGTGCGTCAGCTGGTCAATTCCCCGATTTACCGGGGCGGCCTGGTCGATCCGGATGTCGCCATGGTTGATCCCGCACGCTTGGCATGGGGTCTGGCCCGCGCTGCAGAAGAACTAGGCGTCGTCATACATGAGCACTCGCCAGTAAGAAGTATCAATGATGTGGGTGATCATGTTGAGGTCTCACTCGCCCATGGATCGATTGATGCCGAACGTGTTCAGTTAGCAACGAATGCCTATCCACCACTATTGCGCCGTATCCGTCATTACGTAATACCCGTGTACGACTACGTACTGATGACTCGTCCCCTCACGGATCCGGAATTGGCCAGTATTGGATGGAGTGGTCGCGAGGGAATAAGCGACTCGGGCAACCAATTCCATTACTACCGCATGTCGGAAGACCGAAGAATTTTATTTGGGGGTTACGACGCGGTCTATCATCGAGATAACGGGATGGGTACACGATTCGATCAAGATGCTGAGAGTTTTGCCCGCTTAGCGGATCATTTCGTGGCAACATTTCCACAGCTTTCGAATATTTCTTTCACCCATGCATGGGGTGGTGCCATCGATACCTGCTCACGGTTCAGTGCCTTCTGGGGGACAGCCCATGGCGGGAGAACGGCTTACGTCATGGGATACACAGGTCTCGGAGTTGGGGCATCGCGGTTCGGCGCTGTGACCTGTCTGGACCTTTTGTATGGCCGTCAAACGGAACGGACACGGTTGGAGATGGTTCGCACAAAGCCGCTACCGTTCCCACCTGAGCCGCTGAGGTCGGAAGTAATTCGATGGACAACTGCGGCTATTAAGAGCGCTGACCGTAAGGAAGGCAAACGCAATCTCTGGCTGCGACTGCTTGACTCTTTGGGGCTTGGTTTCGACTCGTAAACGGTGAACGGACGGACTAGAGTTTTGTTATGACCCGCTATGGAGCGCAGTTCGGACCCAATTTCACCTTTCTCGGAGTTCCTGAATGTGATTTGAGTGATCCAGCATCCTATGAATCCGCCGATATCGTCATAGTAGGGGCACCCTTTGATGGAGGTACGTCCTTTCGAGCAGGCGCGCGATTTGGCCCGCAGGCATTACGAGCCGCCTGCTATCTGGAGCATGACGGCCGCCGGCCATCACTCGCTTTGCGTGTTGATGGACTGTCAGACATGAACGTGGTGGACGCCGGCGATGTTGAAATGTATAGCGGTGATGCAGCGCGAAGTTGTGCGGATCTTGAAAAGGAAATTGAAAAAATCGCATTAGCGGGGGCTATTCCGGTCATTCTTGGGGGTGACCACACCGTCACCTGGCCCGACGTAACCGGCGTAGCCCGGGCTCGGGGCTGGGGCAAGATCTCGGTCATTCACTTTGATGCACATGCGGATACCGGGGACATCACATTCGGCTCGTTAATTGGTCATGGGCAACCAATGCGGCGGTTGATTGAATCAGGCGCGGTCCGTGGAGATCGCTTTCTGCAAGTTGGCCTCCGTGGATATTGGCCCGAGCCAGAGACACTGCAGTGGATGGCCGAGCAAGGCATGCGCTCCTATGAAATGACGGAGATCGTGACGCGTGGACTTAATGTGTGCTTGGACGAGATTTTCCAGATCGCACTCTCCGACTGCGATGCCGTCTTCCTGAGTGTCGATATCGACGTATGCGATCCGGGTCACGCACCGGGCACCGGAACCCCTGAGCCCGGTGGACTTTCGGCGCGAGAGCTTCTCGACGCCGTCCGGAAAATCTGCTACACCTTGCCTATTGCAGGGATGGACATAGTGGAGGTTGCCCCTCCTTATGACCATGCTGATATCACCGCGATGCTCGGAAATCGAGTTGTCCTGGAGGCACTCAGCGCCATGGCGCGCCGCCGCCAAGACAGCCGTGCGGGCACAACATGGGACCCATCACAACCGCTTCTCTCCGATCGAATTCCAGGAGAGAATGAATGAAAGTACTTGCAATTGGTGCCGGTGGAGTAGGCACGAGTGCGGCTTTGATCGCCGCCCGCCGTCAGTATTTCGAGAAATGGGTATGTGCCGACTACGACCTGGGTCGTGCCACATCATTGGTGGAGCAGGTGTATGATCCTCGTTTTTCGGCAGCCCAGGTCGATGCATCTGATCGCGATAGCGTGGCCGCTCTCATCATGGAGGAGGGAATCACTCACGTACTGAATGTGGTGGATCCACGGTTTGTCATGCCGATTTTTGATGCAAGTCTGAACGCGAACGTCAATTACATGGATACGGCCATGAGTTTGTCTCGCCCGCATCCGACATCTCCCCATGAATTGGCGGGAATCAAATTGGGGGACAGCCAATTTGAGATTGAGCAGCAATGGAAGGACCGAGGAACTCTGGCGTTGTGTGGAATGGGGGTTGAACCCGGCCTAGCCGATGTGTTTGCCCGGTATGCGGCAGACCACTTATTTTCCGAGATTGATGAAATTGGGATTCGCGATGGCGCGAATTTAGAGGTGGCCGGCTATTCGTTTGCTCCTACATTCTCCATATGGACAACGATTGAGGAGTGCCTCAATCCGCCAGTTATTTGGGAAAAAGACAAGGGTTGGTACACGACCGAACCATTTAGTGGAGCTGAAGTATTCGACTTCCCGGAGGGTATCGGCCCCCAGGAATGCGTCAACGTCGAGCACGAGGAAGTCCTTCTCGTTCCTCGTTGGATCGACTGTAAGAAGGTGACGTTCAAGTATGGACTGGGTGAGGAGTTCATCGACATCTTGAAAACCCTGCATAAACTCAATCTCGATTCAACCGATCCGGTTACCGTCCGGGGCGCCATGGTGTCGCCACGAGATGTTGTGGCGGCCGCGTTGCCCGATCCTTTGACACTGGGCGACAAGATGTCAGGAAAGACATGTGCTGGAACATGGGTCACCGGGCTGAACAAAGCTGGTAAACCTGCCGAGGTGTACCTGTACCACGTCACCGACAATGAATGGTCCATGCAGGAATATGGAACACAGGCAGTCACGTGGCAGACAGCCATGAATCCGGTCATTGCCCTTGAGCTACTCGCTACTGGCGCATGGGTGGGCAGCGGAGTCCTGGGGCCTGAAGCATTTGATGCGGTGCCGTATTTGGAGCTCTTAACAGAGGGTTACGGTCAAAAGTACGGGATCCGCTGGGGCTCTTCCTAGGAGGCTGTTGACTCAAACGCCTCTTCGAGAACGGTCAATGCTTCCTCGAGGAGATGCAGGGGCATGGACAGCGAAGGCAGGAATCGAAAAACATTGCCATAGGTCCCGGCGGTGAGTGTGACCACGCCATGTTGGTGGCAATACTTATTAAGCGCTGCCGCGCGATCTGCATCGGGCTGACGCGTCCCCGGAGTGACTAATTCGATGGCGATCATGGCACCACGACCACGAATATCGCCAATCGTCGGATGATTGATCTGCATATCCCGGAGACGGGGGAGCATGACAGCTTCAATATCCCGCGCCAACTGGTTTGCGTTATTGGTCTCCATCCATTGAATAGAGCCCAATGCTGCCGCGCACGCGACAGGATTCCCTCCATAGGTACCCCCCAGACCTCCCGCATGCACCGAGTCCATGATGTCCGCGCGTCCGGTGACGGCGGCTAACGGCATTCCACCGGCAATTCCTTTGGCGGTGGTTATGAGATCGGGAATGACACCTTCAAATTCCGATGCGAACCACTGCCCGGTCCGGCAAAAACCAGATTGAATCTCGTCTGCAACAAAGACGATTCCATTGCTCTGGGCGTAGTCAGCCATGGCTTTGAAGTAACCGGGAGCCGGGACAATAAACCCACCTTCGCCGAGAATTGGCTCAATGACGATTGCTGCCACGTTGCTGGCGCCCAATTCCTTGTCAATGCGGGAGATGGCCCACGACGCAACCTCGGAGCCACTATGCGGACCGTCGTGGAATGGATAAGAAACAGGAACGCGATAGATCTCCGGGGCAAATGGACCGAATGACTGCTTGTATGGCATGTTCTTGGCCGTCATGCCCATAGTGAGGTTTGTCCGTCCGTGGTAGCCGTGTTCGACTACGACCACTGCCTGCCGACCGGTAAACGCGCGGGCGATCTTGACGGCATTTTCTACCGCTTCCGCTCCTGAGTTGAATAAAGCAGATCGCTTGGAATGATCCCCTGGGGTGAGGCGATTAAGTGCCTCACATACCTGCACATATCCCTCATATGGTGTGACCATGAAGCAGGTGTGCGTGAAATTGGCTGCCTGTTCTTGGATTCCGCGAACAACCTCGGCATTCGCATTCCCTACCGTGGTAACAGCGATTCCTGACCCCATGTCAATGAATGAGTTGCCATCAGCGTCACAGAGAATCCCACCGGCGGCCTTGGTGATAAACACTGGAAGTCCCACCCCAACGCCGGCAGAAACTGCCTCGGTCTTGCGGGCAAGGAGTCCACGAGAAATGGGCCCGGGGATTTCCGTGACCAGTCGACGAATTTGCTCAACGCCATTAACAGTGTGATCTGAAGTCGTTGTCATGGTTTCTCCTGGATTGACAAGGGTGCATCTGCGCCTGATCTTAGGGGCAATCGTGGCAACCGTACACTTGCTCCATGACCGAATCACATGAGATCAATGGCGTCCACGTAAACCATCATCAGCGCGACACCCTCAAGAAACTCCTCGCCCACCCAACCAGTCATAACCTGCATTGGAAAGAGGTTATTCACTTGGCGGAAGCGCTTGGAGCAGTTGAGGAACGGCATGACGGGAAAGTAAAGCTGACAATAGGTGGTTCTAGTGAGGTTTTTGACCCGAACCATAAGGACCTCAGCATGGAACAGATCGCCGATCTGCGCCGTATGATCAAGGCCGCAGGATTCGACAACTAGGAGTTTGAGATGGCACAGCATGACGAGTTCAATGAGATCGATCTTCGAGGCAAACTAGCCGTTGCGGCCATCGATTTCCATCAAACGCGCGTCTTTGCGCTCGAGGGAGATACCACGGGACGCCCAGAGCGCATCGTGGCTGAAGATCCCACAGGGTACACGCGGAAGTTGCACACCAAGGCGAATAATGTCGAAGGGGATTACCGGACCCCCGGTGACGAATACTGGAAGTCAATTGCCATCGTGTTGGAGCGTGCCGACTCGGTGATCCTGTTGGGGCATGGCAATGGCAAAGCGAACGCCTCGCATGCTTTTCTCGCATACATTGAGAAGCATTATTCGGATCTGGCAGCGAAGATTCTCGGCGATTTGCGGGTTGATATTGACGACCTAACAGACCCCCAGGTGCTCCGCATTGGGCAGAGTTTCTTCGATATCGCGCCACCCCGACAAATGGGCTAACGAGTGACAAACACTCCGGGGGTGCAGCAGGTAGCGATTCTGGGGAGCACCGGATCCATCGGGAAACAGGCACTGGACATTATCCGCCGCAATCCCGATCGGTTTGTCGTGGTCGGCTTGAGTTCGACCGGTGCCAATCCGAGTTTATTTGCTGATCAGATTGCTGAGTTTTCTCCACACCTGGTGGGGATCACTCGCGGGAGTGCCGCACAGGATGTACAAATTCGGGTGCTCGCCCACGTGCAATCTGCCGGCTTTTCCCGAGGGGATGCCTCCAGTCCGCAATTTGTCATTGGAACGGATGCGTCAGCGCGCGTGGCCGACATGGGCGCGGACGTGGTACTTAACGCGATCGCTGGCGCAGCAGGTCTCATTCCGACATTGCGCGCTCTGGCATCGGGAGCTCGTTTGGCGTTGGCAAACAAGGAATCTCTCATTATCGGGGGAGACCTAGTACGGGCTGTAGCGTCACCCGGCCAAATTGTTCCGGTCGATTCCGAGCATGCGGCCCTGGCCCAGTGTCTTTTAGCCGGGTCAGCCGCAGAAGTGAAGTCCCTCATTTTGACGGCGAGTGGAGGGCCTTTCCGGGGGTATACCCGCGAACAACTCGAGGGTGTCACCACGGAGCAGGCCCTTGCCCACCCAACGTGGTCCATGGGTCCGCTGGTCACGATTAATTCCGCCACGATGGTGAACAAGGGCCTAGAACTCATTGAGGCCCACCTGCTTTTTGATGTCCCCTTCGCACAGATTGAGGTGGTTGTGCACCCGCAGTCCGTTGTCCATTCCATGGTCGAATTTGTCGATGGGTCAACGATCGCGCAAGCCAGCCCACCCGATATGCGAATACCGATTGCGTGGGGTCTGGGAGCGCCGGCGCGGGTACCCGATGCCGCGCCTGCGTGTGATTGGTCTCAGGCCACCCATTGGGAGTTTTTCCCGGTAGATCACGACCTGTTTCCCGCTATTTCGCTGGCGCGCATGGCCGGGGATGCGGCCGGAAGTGCCCCAGCCGTCTTCAACGCGGCCGATGAAGCGGCCGTCGATCTGTTTTTGCAGGGCAAGATCCCCTTCCACCAGATTGTGCCCTTCATCGACAGAGCGTTGACTGAGCACATGGAGACCCAGCATGTGTCAGGGAACGGGCTTACACTCGAGAGCGTCCAAGAAGCAGATAGGTGGGCGCGCCACCGGGTTCAGGAGTTTGCGGAGTAATGCTAGAGGTCGTTGGGATAGTGCTATTTGCCGCACTGATTGCGGCGTCTATCGCACTCCACGAATTAGGCCACTTAGTACCGGCTAAGAAATTCGGTGTGCGGGTCTCTGATTACATGGTTGGCTTTGGGCCTACGTTGTGGTCCACGGTTCGAGGGGAAACCCGTTACGGCGTCAAGTGGATCCCGCTGGGCGGATATATCCGCATGATCGGAATGCTCCCGCCTGATCCGGCTGACCCCGAAGGCAGATCCCGCTCTCTGTCCACGGGGCGCTTTGCTGCTCTCATCGCACAAGCTCGGGCAGCGTCATTTGACGAAATTCGCCCCGGGGATGAGAACCGTCTGTTTTACAAACTTCCGGTGCACCGCCGAGTGATCATCATGCTTGGTGGGCCCTTCATGAACTTGGTGCTCGCCTTTGTGCTGTTCGCCATTGTTCTCGTAGGAATTGGCTTACCTCAACCCTCGCTGAGTGTTGGTGCGGTCGTACCCTGTACTCCCAGCTTGGAGCAACCGACCGGACAGCCTTTGCCGTCCGGGGTATGTCCGGCAGGCACCGTGCCGACTCCTGCTGCCACCGCAGGACTCGTAGCAGAGGACGTCATAGTCGCCGTGAACAACATTCCCGCGCAGGACTGGACGCAGGTGAGTGAGTGGATAGCTGCCCACCCCGGGGTAGAGACAACTGTCACGGTGGACCGCTCAGGGTCAACGACGGTTCTACCACTCGCTATCGCTGAGGTGACGCGCCCGGTTTACGACGCTAATGGCGTGGAGACGGGTGCATCTCAAACAGTGGGTTTCCTGGGAATGCGTCCAACATTTGAGTACGAGCGTCAAAGCATTACCCAGGTACCCGCATTTATGTGGGATCTCACCGTGCGTTCGGTGGAGGCTCTGATCTGGCTTCCCGTGCGGATCTACGAACTTGTGTCCCAGACCCTCATTGGTGGGCAAGAACGGGACATCAACGGGCCTGTGTCCGTCGTCGGTGCGAGTCGCCTTGGTGGCGAGATTGCTGCCATGGATTCGCCCATCACTTCCAAGGTAGCCACCTTCTTGGGGTTGGCGGCCTCATTGAATCTCTTCCTATTCCTGTTCAATCTGCTCCCGGTTCTCCCACTCGATGGGGGCCATATCGCCGGCGCGCTCTATGAATCGTTGAAACGATCCATAGCTCGATTGCGCGGAAAACCCGATCCTGGGCCGGTGGACACCGCGCGGCTCCTGCCTGTGGCGTATGTCGTTGCCGGGGTGCTGTTAGCCATGGGCGTGGTGGTCATTTGGGCTGATTTAGTCAAGCCCATCTCGCTCGGATGACCCGAAGGCCCAATAATGGGCATGTGAGTATTGACCTTGGCATCCCAGCACCTCCACCCCCGGTGATTTCTCCTCGGAGGAAATCACGGGCTTTGACACTCAAACATCACAGCAAGCCGTTGATGGTGGGGGGTGACGCACCCGTCAGCGTCCAATCCATGTGCACAACCTTGACAGCAGACGTTAACTCCACTCTGCAGCAGATAGCTGAGTTAACGGCTGCAGGGTGTCAGGCTGTGCGTGTTGCTGTTCCAAGTCAAGACGACGCAGATGCGCTCGCACAGATTGCGCGCAAGTCAGGCATCCCTGTGATTGCCGACATCCACTTTCAGCCGAAGTATGTTTTTGCGGCCATTGACGCCGGTTGTGCTGCAGTCCGCGTCAACCCAGGGAACATCAAGAAGTTTGACGACAAGGTGGGAGAGATCGCCCGAGCAGCTAAGGATGCAGGTACGCCCATTCGTATTGGTGTCAACGCAGGCTCTCTTGATCCCCGATTGTTGGAGAAGTATGGCAAAGCTACTCCTGAAGCTCTTGTCGAATCTGCACTCTGGGAAGCATCACTATTTGAGGAACATGGTTTCCAGGACATTAAAATTTCCGTTAAACATCATGATCCAGTCATCATGATGTTGGCCTATATGCAATTGGCAGAACAATGTGATTACCCCCTTCATTTAGGTGTAACTGAAGCCGGTCCTGCATTTCAGGGAACCATCAAATCAGCTGTCGCCTTTGGTGGATTGCTCTCGCGAGGAATCGGCGACACCATTCGCGTTTCCTTGTCTGCTCCACCCGTAGAAGAAGTCAAGGTTGGAATTGGGATTCTAGAATCATTAAATCTACGTCAACGTGGTTTGGAAATTGTGTCCTGTCCCTCGTGTGGACGCGCCCAAGTGGATGTCTACACATTGGCTGAGCAAGTGACCGCCGGGCTCGAAGGACTCGACGTTCCACTGCGAGTTGCCGTCATGGGTTGCGTTGTCAACGGTCCTGGTGAAGCGAGGGAAGCTGATCTAGGTGTGGCCTCGGGCAATGGCAAGGGTCAAATATTTGTCCGTGGTGAGGTCATTAAAACGGTACCGGAAGCTGACATAGTGGAAACTCTGATCGAAGAAGCCATGAAGATTGCCGACTCAATTTCTGGAGAAGGATCCCCGGTTGTAACGACCGCCTAGTACCGTGACGGCATGTCCACCTACGCCGTCGCAGAGTCCGGCTCGGCACTGGGGGGTTGGGTGCGCCATGTGTCGGTGGCTGAATTAGCACTCGCGCGTGACATCACCGAAGCCGATCCACTGGTTCATGGATTTCTGGCTTCGCGGATTGCACTTGGCATGCGAGATAACTGGCGAATGGGTGGTGGCCTCTGGGGTTATTTCACAGGTGGCGGTCTGGAATCCATTCTTTTTGTTGGTGCAAATATCGTCCCTTCAACGACCACCCACGAGGCTCGACTTGCATTCGCGCAGGAATTGGTGCGAACGGGTCGACGAAGTTCCGCACTGCTGGGGCCGCGCACTGATGTCCTCGGGCTGTGGGATCTCATGTCCTCGAGTTGGGGATTGCCGCGTGAAGTTCGTGCCAATCAACCCTATTTGTCATTGGAGGGGAGAGCGCTCGGGGCAAGAGATCCCCGAGTGCGACATGTGACCGCCGGAGAATTACCGATACTGCTCCCAGCATCGATTCATATGTTCACCGAGGAGGTTGGTGTGTCGCCAATCCTCCACGGTGGTCAGGTTCAGTATGAACGGCGCGTTGCCGAAGTAATCGCACAGCGACACGCCTTTGCAATTATTGAAAATAACCGCGTGCTGTTCAAAGCTGAGGTCGGATATGCAACTCCAACCGTTGCTCAAATCCAGGGTGTCTGGGTTGCCCCAGAGTTGCGGGGTCACGGAATGGCGGCTCCGGCAGTAGCAGCAGTTGCTGACATTATCCAGCGAGAGATTGCCCCAACAGTGACCCTGTACGTCAATGATTTCAATACCCCAGCGCTCCGAACTTATGCCCGCGCTGGATTTCGTCAATGCGACACATTCGCCACAGTTCTTTTCTGACTCCATGTGGTCGAGCCCGTGCTTCCCGGGGATTGGCTACTCTGTGACGCTATTCTCAGACAACTTCCACCTCGTGTGTACGACTCGAGGGGGTTTCACCTGAAATGAGGCGCTCGTGATTTCTCGCATGTCGACCATGTTCCTTCGAACATTGCGTGACGATCCGGCCGATGCGGAAGTGCCCAGCCACAAGTTGCTCGTGCGTGGCGGATATGTCAGACGGATAGCGCCAGGGATTTTTTCATGGCTGCCCCTTGGGTACATAGTTTTTCGCAATGTCGAGCGGATAGTCCGAGAGGAAATGGATCGCGCAGGGTTTCAAGAGGTTCACTTTCCTTCATTGCTCCCACGCGAGGCGTATGAAGAAACGGGAAGATGGACGGAATACGGAGACAATCTGTTTCGACTCACTGACCGACGAGACAATGACTACCTTCTCGGTCCAACACATGAGGAAATGTTCACTCTCATGGTGAAAGGGGAGTACTCCTCTTATAAGGATTTGCCGCTCGTTATCTATCAGATTCAAACTAAGTTTCGCGATGAAGCCCGGCCGCGTGCAGGCATACTTCGTGGTCGCGAATTTGTCATGAAGGATTCCTACTCATTCGATGTCACCGATGAAGGCTTGGAGCTCTCCTATCAACGGCACCGAGATGCCTACATATCAACGTTTGATCGAATGAAGTTGTCCTACGTCATTGTGTCCGCCATGGCTGGGGCCATGGGTGGGTCACAGAGTGAAGAATTTCTTGCATCGTCAGATGTTGGCGAGGACACCTACGTTCGATGCGATTGTGGCTATGCGGCGAATGTGGAAGCAGTTGTAATCCCCGCAGCCTCGTGGGATCCTTCGCTCGATCTTGTCCAGGATCTACCGGCGGCCCACGTGGAGGCGACACCGGATACTCCCACTATTGACACGCTTGTCGATATTTCCAATTCTCGCCCAGATCTGCAGCGCTCCGATCGGAAGTGGGTGGCTTCGGACACGTTGAAGAACCTTCTCTTGATGCTGAGGGATGCCGACGGCAACGAAAAGCCGTTGGCGATCGGTGTTCCGGGTGATCGGGAAGTTGATATGCGACGGCTCGAGGCGGCTATTTACCCCTATGTCGCTCGACCATTTGACGAGGAGGATTTTGCTCAATATCCCGTCTTGGCCAAGGGATACATTGGCCCAGGTGTTCTGGGGAGAAACTCATCCAGTGGCATCGAATTCCGCACTGACCCCCGTGTTGTCCGCGGAACGAGGTGGATCACAGGTGCCAACGAACATGGTAAGCATGTTTATGACCTTGTGTTTGAGCGTGACTTTGTCTCGGACTCAGTTATTGACGTGGCGGAGGTCAAGGAAGGAGATATCTGCCATCAATGTGGTGGCTCCCTCCACATGGCACGTGGAATAGAGATTGGGCATATCTTCCAACTGGGTCGAAAATACGCTGACGCATTGGGTCTGAAAGTGTTAGACGAGAAAGGCGATTTAGTTACCGTGACCATGGGCTCCTACGGTATTGGAGTATCGCGCGCGGTCGCAGCCATTGCGGAGCAGCACCATGACGATCGTGGGCTGATCTGGCCCCGTGAAGTTTCGCCCGCTGATGTTTACGTTATTGCCGCCGGTAAGACTCCTGAGGTGTTTGCCGCAGCGGAGGAATTCGCCAACGAGTGGGATTCCCGTGGATTGAGAGTCATCTACGACGATCGCACCGGGGTGTCGCCAGGGGTTAAGTTCAATGACTCGGAATTACTCGGCATTCCCACGATCGTAGTTATTGGAAAAGGTTTAGAGCGCGGTGTCGTAGAAGTCAAGGATCGGGCCACGGGTGAACGGGTCGATGTTGAGGTGGGCCACGCGCTGGACTACGTCCTTGACATATGTACGACCTAAGCGTCTGGACGGTCGTCCTCTTGTGCGTCGCTGCTGCGGCTGCTGGGTGGGTCGACGCTGTTAGCGGTGGCGGGGGAATGGTGCAGCTACCGGCGCTATTCATTGCCCTGCCGGCGGGCGCTGAAGTTAATGCGCTGGCCACAAACAAGTTATCCAGTATTTTCGGAACCGCTACGGCCGCCCGGACGTACGTCAAGAACCTTTCACCGGATTGGAAAACCGTCCTACCTATGGCGGGTGCGGCGTGCGCGTTTTCCGCTATGGGGGCGTGGACTGCCCACCTTGTGCCAACAAAATTGTTTGCAAACTTTGTGATTGTGGCATTAATTTCAGTGTGGCTCTGGACGCTCTTTTCTCCGGTACTCGGGAGCGTGGACAACCTCCGGTGGCATGGTTCCCGAAAACACCTTGTCGTGGCGGTACTGGTGAGTGCGATTATCGGCTTCTATGACGGAATCTTCGGTCCGGGCACTGGGTCATTCCTTCTCATCGCTTTGGTAGGGCTCCTCGGCTACTCATTTCTCATGGCCTCATCAACCGCAAAAATCGTTAATTTGGGTACTAACGCAGCAGCTTTAGTTATTTTTGGGATGACCGGATCAGTCTTGTGGCTGCTCGGGCTACTCCTCGCGCTCTTCAACGTATTGGGCGCATATGTGGGGGCGAGAACGGCCATTGCCCGGGGAAGCGCGTTTGTGCGGACCGTGTTCTTAGCTGTCGTTGCGCTATTAATTATCCGGTTGATCTGGGATACCTGGGTGCCATAGATTCTCGGTGTGGCCAAGGCTCAATAAAACCCCCATTGCTACAGTGAGGGCACTTACAATCGCGTCACACAACTGGACAACGCTAGGGAATGGTGGTCATCATGGGATTGCCAGAGAAACAATGCCGTGACATCGCAGAGCGCGTGTGTGCCGCATTTGACGTTGATCTAGAGGACCTAAACATTACTCGAGCTGGGCGGCGAGAGGTCTTGCGTGTCGTTGTTGATCGTGACGGAGGAATTGACCTAGACGGCATAGCTGACATTAGTCGCATGCTGTCTGAGGAATTAGACCTGGCGATTAATAGTGACGATTCGCCCTTCGTGTTAGAGGTGAGTTCACCCGGTGTTGATCGGCCGCTGACGGAAATTCGACATTGGCGTCGCGCCCTTGGTCATTTGGTTCACATTGACCATAAGGAATCGCAGAAGTCGGGGACATATCGCATCTCGTCCGTTGATCACGACTCAATCACTCTCACAGATCAGCAAGATGTGTCCATCTCCGTGGTGCCTGCCGACGTTGAACATGCTGTCGTACAAGTTGAATTCAATCGAGGGGAATGACAATGGATATTGATGTCAGCGCGTTGAAATCTCTGGTGCGCGAGAAAAATCTGTCACTCGATCTGGTAGTCGAGAGTATCGAACAAGCGCTGTTGACTGCTTACCAGCGAACTCCTGGATCTTGGCCGCAGGCCCGCGTTGAATTACATCGAAAAAGCGGTCATGTCACCGTTTGGGCGCGGGAGGAACAAGAGCGGTCCACGCCCGATGAGCCTGTGACATATGGTCCTGAATTTGATGACACACCGGAGAATTTCGGACGTGTGGCAGCTAGTACGGCTCGCCAAGTGCTTCTTGGGCGTTTGCGGGAAGCAGAAGGTGACGCGACTCTGGTGGAATTCACCGGACGTGAAGGAGACCTCGTGTCCGGAGTTATCCAACAGGGAACGAATCCCCGAATGATTCGGGTTGACTTGGGTAAAATTGAGGCGAACCTTCCGCCCGAGGAGCAATCACCAGGCGAGGTGTATACCCATGGGGAGCGCATCAAATGTCTAGTAACCGGAGTGCGGAAGGGGTTCAAGGGTCCCATTGTGACCGTCTCTCGAACGCACCCGGAATTGGTCAAGGCTCTGTTTGCTTTGGAGGTTCCAGAAATAGCTGACGGCACCGTCGAAATTACAGCCGTGGCCCGGGAAGCCGGACATCGGACAAAGATTGCTGTTCGGTCACACAAGCCTGATGTCAATGCCAAGGGTTCCTGCATTGGCCCCTTAGGTCAACGGGTCAGACAGGTAATGAGTGAACTGGCTGGCGAGAAAATCGACATTGTTGACCACAGTGACGACCCCGCAAACATGATCGCGCAAGCGCTTTCCCCAGCGAAAGTATCGTCGGTGACAATTGTTGATCCGGCCACGCGAAGTGCCCGAGTGGTTGTGCCCGACTATCAACTCTCCTTAGCAATAGGCCGGGAAGGGCAAAATGCGCGCCTGGCTGCGCGATTGACCGGATGGCGTATTGACATCAGGTCTGACGCTCAACCACCGGAAAGTGCTCCAGCCCCAGAGATAGTGGAATAGGCCCTGTGTCGAATGGGTCGTCCACTGGTGGAAAGAACATGCTTGGGGTGCCGAACCTCCGCAGCCCAAATGACCCTGGTGCGTTTTAGGCCAGACCCAAGCAGGCACAGCGTCACCATCGACAGGGACGGGACTGTGCATGGGCGAAGCGCCTACGTTCATCCGACCACAAACTGCCTCTCCCGCGCCGTGAAACGGGTCCAAGCAAGCCTCAAGTTGGTGGATCCGGTAGATTTAGTCGCCGTTAGGGAGATTGTCATGTCAGTCGTACCACAAAGTTCAGTGGCAGACTCCTCAACATCCATACCACGTCCACCCAAAGGATCACCGTGAACAAGCTAATGAGCGCTTCCTCATGAGGCCCCTCACATGAGCGTGCAGGCATGAAAGTGCATCGCGCCCAGTAACGGTTCGGACAACACCGCCCGAACCAAGACAGGAGAGTTGTGTCAAAAGTTCGGGTATATGAGCTCGCCAAAGAGCTCGGCTACGACAGTAAAACTGTCTTAGCGAAATTGCAGGACATGGGCGAGTTTGTCCGCTCAGCATCCTCCACCATTGAGCCTCCTGTGGCTCGCCGCCTCAAAGAAGCGCTCCCACCCGCTGAGCCCAAGCCAGCGAAAAAAGCTGCCAAAAAGGCCACCAAGAAAGCGGCGGCAGCCGAGCCTGAGGCTCTAACTGAGTCCGCGGTCGTGGAGGGTGACCTTCCGACACCACCCAAGGCTGCCGCGCCCACTATGGCGGCGGAACCTGCCCAGCCCGCGGTTCGCTCGTCCGATTCCGAGAGCGCGAATCCCGCTTCGGTGGATTCTCCTGCTGTATCTGCGCCGGCAACCCCGGCTGCCGGTCCGGTCCCTTCCCCCCGTCCCGCACCGCGGCCCGCTGCAAAGCCGGCGGGTCCACGCCCGGGGAACAACCCGTTTGGTGGTAGCACCGGCATGAGCCGCCCAGCACCTCGTCCGGGAAATAATCCGTTTGGCTCTCCGTCGACCGACCGGCCAGCAGGTCCACGCCCCGGTGGAGTGTCGGGAGCACCCCGACCCAACCCCGGCAGCATGCCGGCC
>JAIOWY010000014.1:0-20286 GCA_021741845.1 Candidatus Nanopelagicales bacterium | reverse complement strand
AGGGCCGCACCCATGGCGTGTTCGCGAATGCCGAAGTGGATGTTACGTCCGCTCGGCGAGGACGATGGCGTTGTCTCGGGTAAGAAACTGGGGGAGCCGTCAATCCACGTGTTGTTGGACTCCGCTAAGTCAGCTGACCCACCCCACAATTCCGGCATGGCTGGCGCAATCGCATTAAGGCTGATCCCCGAAGCTTTCCTGGTGGCCATGGCGGTGATACCGTTAAAAGTTGGTAAACCCGCATCGAAACCTTCCGGCAGAGCATGTGCTTGAAGGCGGCTCAACAACGCAGCATTGTCAGGGTTCTGTGTTGCCCACTCACGGAAATCTGATTCCCACGCCGCCTTGTCAACAGCAACCCGTTGGGCCAGACGCTCACGCAACTGGTTGAGCAATATAGCGTCAAAAACGAAGGACGCTTGGGGATCAAGACCGAGCGCTTCCTTCGTGGCCGCCACTTCGTCAGATCCCAGGGCCGATCCATGGGATTTGGCTGTTCCCTGTGCATGGGGAGCAGGCCAAGCGATGGTGGTCCGTACGCGAATAAAACTCGGAGCACTGAGATTGTTGGCCGCTGAAACCATGGCGCTATACAGCGCGGGCACATCAAGGTCGCCGGTGGGAAGCATGTCAACCTGATGGACATCCCATCCGTAGGCTTCATAGCGGGCGCAGACGTCTTCTGTGAAAGCCACGTCTGTATTACCCTCAATCGAAATGCGGTTGTCATCCCAGAGCACAATGAGATGACCCAACTGCTGGGTACCAGCAAGCGATGACGCTTCCGATGAGATTCCTTCTTCCAGGTCCCCATCGGAGGCAATTACCCATACCCGATGCGCCAGGGGGGCTCCGGGGAGTAACCCCAGGTCATAACGCTCCGCCATGGCCATGCCGACGGCCGTGGCGAGGCCTTGGCCCAATGGGCCGGTCGTGGTTTCCACGCCCACGGTGTGTCCATATTCCGGGTGCCCCGGGGTGAGGCTCCCCGCCGTGCGGAAACTGGCGAGGTCCTCCATGGACAACCCGTATCCGCTCAAGAACAACTGGGAATACAGGGTCAGACTGGAGTGTCCGGCCGAGAGGACAAATCGGTCACGGGCTAACCACTGGGGATCAGATGGATCATGTCGCATGATGCGCTGGAAAAGTAAATATGCCATGGGTGCCAGCGCCATGGCTGTGCCTGGATGTCCGTTTCCTACTTTTTGTACGGCATCCATAGCGAGAGCTCGCAGATAGCTGATTGCTTGGTCGTCCGCGCTTGTCCACTGCAGAGAACTGTCCAGTGTGGGCGGGTGTGCGAGCTGACGTACGGGCTGATGCTGTGGCGTGGACATGGTGTGAGTCTATTGCGCCAACAGGGTGCATCAGGGTGAGGTTCTCCCTGCGCACTCGCGATAGGTTACCTCCGTGGAGTCCACCAGTTTGAGCGAGCGTCTGGGCGCCCACTTTTGGATCACCAAGCCACGCATAGTTGAACTACTCCTGGCGACGGCACTGCCGACCCTCTTTCTGGCTTCCGGCGGCTTACCTGATCTACTCCCCACTATTGCCGTTCTTGTCGGTGGGAGTGCCGCGGCGGCCAGTGCAAATACGTACAACAGTGTTTATGACCGCGATATCGATGCCGTTATGCATAGGACTGGATCACGGCCAGTCGCGGCCGGGATGGTCAGTGTTCAAGCCGGACTCATCCAAGCCACAGTTCTCGGGCTGGTGGCCGTCCTTACGCTGGGATTCCTCGCTAACTGGTTAGCCGCATTTCTCGGCTTCATGGCCATTGTTATGTACGCGGTGGGATACACGATCTTGCTCAAGCGCCATACTCCACAAAATATTGTGTGGGGCGGTGCTGCGGGGTGCATGCCGGTGCTTATTGCCTGGGCGGCTGTGCAGGGAACACTGACCTGGACAGCGGGTGTTCTATTTATGATCGTGTTCTTCTGGACTCCCGCCCATTACTGGCCGTTGGCCATTAAGTATCGGGATGACTACGCCGAAGTGGGCGTACCTATGCTCCCCGTTGTAGCTCCTGTAGGGAAAGTGACGAGGGACATCACCCTGTACGCACTAGCCATGGTGGTGTTCTCGCTCATTCTCATTCCAGTTGGTGACATGGGATGGGTCTACTCCGTCGGTGCTGCGCTACTGGGCGCATGGTTCGTCGGAGCCACCATTGCACTATGGAATCGAGTCAGACGTACTGAGAGCGACTACTCAGAGATTGAGAAACCGGCCATGCGAATTTTCCATGGCTCTATTACATATCTGGCACTACTCTTTTTGCTTATTGGTATAGACCCGTTTTTACCGTAGGTAGCTCTCCGCGAACGCGCATGGAGAAGGGGATAGCTAGCACTGCAATCCAGGTGAGAACAGCCCCTAGGACGTGAACTCCCACGAGCAGTGACGGCAGGCCCATGAAATATTGGGTGTAGCCAACTATCGCTTGCACAATGGCAATTCCCATCAGGGCAAGTGTGCGGCGACGCATTCGCCCTGTACTAGGAAATAGAAACAGTGCGATAAAGAGTCCGGAGAGCATTCCGATAAATAGGAAAACTGCATCAGCGTGCATCCATGAAATAGTCTGCGGATCAAAAGAAAAACGTGCCTCTGTCTCTGCATCACCGCTATGTGGGCCACTTCCCGTCACGAGTACACCCAGCACTACAACGACACTGGTGATGCCAACAAGGACCCATGTCCACACCCGCACTGCGCGAGGAGCGAGGAAGCGAATGGGCTGGTCGCCAGGGTCACCACTGCGGAGGAGAAGCACCATGGAGACCGTCACCAAAAGAATGGACAGAATGAAGTGGGCGGAGACAATGGCCGGGTGAAGGCCGGTGAGCACTGTGATCCCGCCCAGGACTGCTTGGGCAATAGTTCCAATGAGTGGTGTAAAGCCGAGCACAATCAGGCTTCTGCGGGAGGGGAGACCGGCCTTCTTGCGAGCCCTGGCGTTGAGGAGTACGGCCACAATCGTGGCAATGGCGGCTAGTGCCACGACAAACGTCAACAGGCGATTACCGAATTCGATGTATTTGTGGAACTCTTCTTCCTGCCGAGCAGTCGGTGTGTACGAGCCCTCAACACACTGGGGCCAGGTAGGGCAACCTAGTCCGGAACCGGTTATCCGAACAATGGCACCCGTCACAATGATTCCGGATTGAGCAATCAGATTGATGAGATAAACAATTCGTGCACCACGCAGCGGCATAATGAAACTCTACCTCCACCGGAACTTTTTCGCCGCGGTGAAAGTGCCGAGCGCCCCCCAGGCGCTCAACACTATTAGTGACGTGATGAGTGATGCCCCACCATTATTCGAATAATCCATCGCAAAAGAAGCGGCAGTATGCATGGCACCAGGTGGAAGGAGTGTTGTCACCAAACCAAGGACACCATCAAAGGTGACGATCACGCCACCAAGAACAAGAGCAACAACGAATATGGTATTGGCAAGAGCCAGAACTGCTTCTGCTCTGAGTGTTCCTGCTAAGAGGAATGCCCAACCGCTCACGCTCCAAATGGCGAGCACGATCAATGGAAGTATCGCCACAAAATTGATGTTGGGGCGCCATCCAAGAATGAGTGATCCAATGACGAGCGAAGTAACAGAAATGAGGGCCAAATACACAGCGGCGACACTCTTTCCAAGAACAAGCTCCAGACGGCTCAGGGGAGTAACGCCCATGGTGATCAACGTTCCTGAACGGCGTTCAAAGGCAGTGGCGATAGCCAGTGAAGTAAATCCGGCGGCCAACAGGGAAATTGTTATGGCGGATGCCAGGGCTTGGTTTACGTCCCATCTTTCGCCACCAATCACTGACGTTTGCGACAGAGTGATCAACACCGTGAGCGGAATGACGACAAGTAGCAGAAGCTGCTCACCGTTGCGAATATTGAGTTTGAATTCCCATGATGCATGGAGCAGTGTTCTACGTACCGAAATCATGAGTGACCACCGCCGGTGGAGCTTCCTCGAAGGACTCTGCTTGTTTCGCTGGCTAAAGAGGCACGCCCCCAGGTCATATCGGTCGCAACAGTTCCATGTTGCCGACACCATGACTCGATGGTGGCAATCACATGTGAATCGACAGGGTTTGGACTTGAGATGTGATAGCGCCCGTCGGGATAAGCGATGACATCAGTTTGTGTTGGCATGGCTGAGGCGAGTTGTTCAACTGGCAATTGCGGTTTAGCGGTGAAGTCAACGAATTCCTTCTTCTCAATCTGAGAAGCATGTAAGTCGGCGATCAACGACCCATGACTGAGCACCAGCGATCTCTCCGCAATGGCGTCAATATCTTCGGTGAGATGCGTGGACACGAGAATGACGGCACCGTGATTCGCGCGCTCGCGAAGGTTGTGGTGAAGTTCGGTTCGCCCGGTGGGGTCAAGACCTGCCGTGGGTTCATCGAGAAGTACAACCTGTGGGCGACCAATCAATGCCATGGCTGCCTTGAGCCGTTGGACTTGGCCACCGGATAAATTCTTAATTGGGGAGTCTGCGGGAATGGAGAAATCAACAAGAAGTCGGTCAACGGGTTCCGGGTGCGGATAGAGCGAACCTATATAGGTCAACAATTCCCGTGGTTTCGCTGTGGGGTAGGGCGTCACGTCCTGCAGGGCAACCCCCAGGATCGTCCGAAGCCGGGCTTTATCGGCTATCGGGTCATAGGACGAGATACGTGCCATTCCCGAAACCGGGGTGCGCAAGCCAGCCAGTGTTTCCATGAGGGTTGTTTTCCCCGCTCCGTTATTTCCGACGAGCGCTGTGACACCGGTCGTGCAGGAAAAGGAGATATCCCGAATTCCGGTGGTGGGTGAGTAGGGCAATGTCAACGACTGCGCGAGAATAGAGCCCGGATCGCTAGGCACCGGATGGGTAGACACCGGTGCAGTCTAGGGGGGAACGGGACCAGGCTGATCACCTCCGGGAGCGCTGCGTGGGACCCCCGTGTTGCACTATTTTTGATTTACGCAACAATAGTGTTGTGAAATTACAGGGCGGGGCACCGGAGCGAGTAGCTCGTGTGCTTCTGCGTCGTGGTGCGGCCACTGTCACCGAGCTGGCTGGCGAACTGTCCCTGACACCGCAAGCCGTGCGCAGATCTTTGGGAAGCCTTGAAAGTGCTGAATTAGTGCAGATACACGATCGAATGCCCTTTGGTCCGTCCCCGGTCAAGCGCCGTGGCCGCCCGAGCCTGTCGTACTCGCTCACCGACAAGGGTCACAGTGGGCTCACAGAGTCGTATGACGATCTGGCGCTGGAAACATTGAATTTTATGGAGAAGTCGTTTGGTCGTGAGGCTATTCGCGAGTTCGCAGCAGAACGAGCCCGTCGGATAGTGCACGGTAAATCGTTGGTGGAATTGGTGGAATCGCTCAACGCTGAAGGCTACGAAGCATCCTTTGCCACGGTTGGAACATCCGGTCAGTTATGCCAACACCATTGCCCCGTCGTAGATGCGGCACGGGCTTACCCGGAATTGTGCGAGGAAGAAACAAAGGCATTAGGCGAGTCCATGGGAGCGCACCCGACCCGGTTAGCCACCCTCGCCCAAGGTGATCCCATTTGCACAACGCTCATTCCCCTCGGAATCGCGTCACACGCCATAACGAAAACCATGGATCCATCAGAGATATTCCAATCACAGAAAGAGGTATCGGCATGAGCGCTACTACACCCGTGGAACGCCCAACTCAAGACGAAACAATCGACTCCCTCGGCCGGTACGAATACGGTTGGAGCGACAAGAATGACGTCGGGGCGGATGCTCGACGCGGACTCGACGAATCTGTCGTTCGAAATATCTCCGGCCTCAAAAATGAACCCCAGTGGATGCTAGATCTACGACTGAAGGGGCTTCGCCTCTTCGAGAAGAAGCCCATGCCACATTGGGGATCCGATCTTTCTGGCATTCATTTCGACACTATTAAGTACTTTGTTCGCTCCACAGAGAAGCAAGCAACGGAATGGGCAGATCTGCCTGATGACATCAAGAACACATACGACCGATTAGGCATTCCTGAGGCGGAGAAGCAACGACTCGTTGCCGGTGTTGCTGCACAGTATGAATCCGAAGTGGTTTACCACAAGATTCGTGAGGACTTGGAGGAATTAGGTGTCCTTTTCCTAGACACCGATACCGCATTGAGAGAACATGAAGATGTATTCAAGGAGTATTTCGGCTCAGTAATTCCTGTCGGTGACAATAAGTTTGCTGCGCTCAACACAGCCGTGTGGTCAGGTGGTTCCTTTATCTACGTCCCCAAGGGCGTACACGTTGACATTCCATTGCAGGCGTATTTTCGAATTAACACCGAAAACATGGGACAGTTCGAACGAACGTTGATCATTGTCGACGAAGACGCATATGTCCATTATGTAGAAGGATGTACCGCACCTATTTATTCCAGCGACTCTTTGCACTCCGCGGTTGTGGAGATCATTGTCAAAAAAGGCGGACGCTGCCGATACACCACCATTCAAAACTGGTCAAACAATGTGTACAACCTGGTGACCAAGAGGGCGATCGCCCAAGAAGGTGCCACCATGGAATGGGTGGACGGTAACTTGGGAAGCAAGGTAACCATGAAGTACCCAGCTGTTGTGATGACAGGCGCGCATGCCAAGGGCGAGACTTTATCCGTAGCATTTGCTGGAGAAGGTCAACATCAAGACGCGGGTGCCAAAATGGTGCATGCCGCACCGCATACCTCGTCCTCGATTATCTCCAAATCAGTTGCCCGTGGCGGCGGAAGAACCTCCTATCGTGGACTCGTTCAAGTGACCGAGGGTTCCCACCACTCAAAGAGCACAGTGAAATGCGATGCACTCTTGGTGGACGACATTTCCCGGTCGGATACGTACCCGTATGTAGACGTCCGTGAAGACGATGTTCAGATGGGTCATGAAGCCACGGTGTCCAAGGTAAGTGAAGAGCAACTGTTCTATCTCATGTCCCGCGGTCTGACTGAAGACGAATCAATGGCCATGATTGTTCGTGGCTTTATTGAACCTATTGCCCGAGAGCTTCCCATGGAATACGCCATTGAACTGAATCGGTTGATTGAACTACAAATGGAAGGTGCCGTCGGGTGAGGCAAGCTGTTGTCGTCCCCGCATCTGACCTAGGACCTCGTGTTCGTTCACGAAATCCTCAGGATTTTGATATTCCCTTAGGCAGGGAAGAGGAGTGGAGATTCACACCGATCAAGAAATTGCAAGATTTCTTCGAGGTGCAGTCGTGGGGTTCTCAAGAGGCTGAAATTTCCGATTATGTATCGGTTGTGCAACTGAGTGATCCACGGTTGAGTGCGAATTGGCTACCGACCAATCGTCCTAGTGCGGTCGCGTACGCCGCCGTGCAGCAAGCGATTCTGGTTGACATTCCACAAGAGACTACAGTCGCTGAACCGATCGTTGTCAACGTAACAAGTTCCATGCTCAATAACTACGCGCATATTGAGGTTCGTGCGGGATCTTTCTCGCAGAGTCAGGTCGTGATTATTCACGATTCGCAGGTGAATGTGAGCGGATCGATTGTCGTCACAGTGAACGACTCCGCGGAACTGACACTGATGTCTGTTATCGACGCGCAGGCCCCCGTTCGTCAACACTGGAATTGGAGCACGGAAGTACATCGCGATTCCCGTTTCACGGGATTGTCTATTTCACTGGGTGGTGAGGTAGTGCGAATCGTGCCCACAATCACGTATAAAGCGCCTGGTGGCTCAGCGGAAATGTTGGGTGCCTTCCTCCTTCAAGATCATCAGTTTCAAGAACACCGCATAATGGTTGATCACACAGAGCCACACTGCATCAGCAATGTCATTTACAAAGGTGCCTTAAGTGGTCAAGAGGCGCACTCCGTGTGGGTCGGTGACGTGATTGTTCGTCGCGAAGCCACGGGAATTGAAACTTATGAACTAAATAGAAATCTGCTTCTAGACGACGGACCCAGGGCCGACTCTGTTCCGAACTTGGAGTTAGAAACCGGCGATGTTGTGAGTGCGGGCCATGCCAGTGCAACCGGCCGCTTTGACGACGAACAACTGTTTTATCTTCAGGCCCGTGGAATACCGGAAATGGTAGCCAGACAATTGGTGGTTCGCGGTTTCTTTGTCGACGTCTTGAATAAGTTGAATGATCCAGTCCTGTCCGAGGACCTTATGCGTCGCATTGAGAATCGCCTTGGAATGGATACGCATGAATCAGCAGGTTGATCTGGGTCTTGTGCAGGATATTCCGCGGGGCACTGTGAAGAGGTTTGAGGTAGACGGCTTGGCATTAGCCGTAGCTCATACAGACGACGGATTCTTTGCGGTGGAGGATCGGTGTTCACATGCAGATGTTGCCCTCTCGGAGGGGGAGCTGGACGGATGCCTCCTGGAGTGCTGGTTACATGGTTCGGCTTTTGACGTACGGACCGGTGAGCCACAATCCTTGCCCGCCTTGACACCAGTGCGGACGTTCGTTGTAACAGCCGATCCACTTGATCCGGAAGGAACTATTTCCGTCGTCGTTTAGCCCGACAGTTTTGTATTACTGCCCAATATCAACAAGACCAGAAATGAAAGGTGCATCATGAGTACGTTGGAGATTAAAGACTTACATGCAACGGTGAGTACAGATGCTGGAGAAAATGAAATCCTCCGCGGCGTCAGCTTGACCGTTGAATCAGGCACTACCAGCGCGATCATGGGTCCAAATGGGTCGGGAAAGAGCACCCTGGCTTATGTCATTGCCGGACATCCGAAATACACAGTGACGAGCGGCAGTATCACGCTTGATGGACAAGATGTCCTCGCCATGTCTGTTGATGAACGAGCTCGAGCAGGATTATTCCTAGCCATGCAGTATCCGGTAGAGATCCCCGGGGTGTCCGTGTCTAACTTCCTACGTACCTCCATTACATCCTTGCGTGGAGAAGCGCCGAAGCTGAGGACGTGGACGAAGGACATGAAGGAAGCCATGGGTGACTTGCAAATGGATCCAGCATTTGCAGCACGCAATGTAAATGAGGGCTTCTCCGGAGGTGAAAAGAAGCGCCATGAGATTCTGCAACTCGGTTTGATGGAGCCAAAGATCGCGATCCTCGATGAAACGGATTCTGGGCTGGATGTCGATGCTTTGAAGATTGTGTCTGAGGGTGTCAATCGTTTCCAGGACAAGACCAATGCGGGCGTTCTCTTAATCACCCACTACACCCGGATACTGCGGTACATAAAGCCTGATGTTGTTCATGTATTCGTCGATGGACGCATTGTGGAAACAGGTGGACCCGAATTGGCTGATGTCTTGGAATCCGAGGGTTACGAGCGCTACATCACGGCTAAGGCGTAAATTCGTGGTCCTCGACGTCGCCAAGATCAAGGCTGATTTTCCGCTTCTTCAGCGGTCAGTTCGAGGTGTCCCATTGGTGTATCTCGATAGCGGGGCAACCTCGCAAAAGCCAGCAACAGTTCTGGACGCTGAACGCACCTTTTATGAGACGTCCAACGCCGCTGTGCACCGAGGTGCGCATGCACTAGCTGAAGAAGCGACGGACGCTTATGAATCGGCACGTCAAACCATTGCAGAGTTCGTTGGCGCGAACATTAGCGAGATTGTTTTCACAAAAAATGCCACAGAGGCCATTAATCTTGTGGCATATGCATTTTCCAATGCGACAGATAAGTATCGACAGGGCCTGGATGTTGACCCTCGATTTGTCATTCAACCTGGTGACAACATTGTCGTCACAGAGATGGAACACCATGCAAATCTGATTCCGTGGCAGGAACTGTGTCACAAGACTGGAGCTGAACTTCGCTGGTTTGGGATCACCGACCAAGGAAGGCTCGATCTCGACTCTGATCCGATTGATTCCAACACAAAGTTAGTGGCCATTGTCCATCAGTCCAATATCTTGGGAACGATCAATCCGGTACGGGAGATAATGGATAGGGCACACGCGCATGGCGCGCTTGGACTCATTGATATGTGCCAGTCTGTGCCGCACATGCCCATAAATATTCCGGAGACTGGCGCGGACTTTGCAGCGTGGAGCGGACACAAGATGCTCGGACCCACCGGTATCGGGTTCTTGTGGGGCAGAAATGAGTTATTGAATGCAATGCCGCCATTTCTGACCGGTGGATCCATGATTGAAATGGTCACCATGGATAACAGCACATACGCACCTGCTCCACAGAGATTTGAGGCGGGTGTTCCCATGGTGGCCCAAGCGGTGGCCACGGCGGCTGCAGTGCGGTACCTGATGGACATCGGGATGGCGAATATTGCCCAACACGAACATGAGTTAACGGAGTACTTACTCAAGAGGCTGCAGGAATTGCCTGGCGTCACAATCATTGGCCCAACAACCGCTGAGGACCGCGGATCAGCCGTCTCCTTTGTTGTCGAAGGAATTCATCCCCATGACGTTGGTCATGTTATGGACTCCCACGGAGTGGCTGTTCGAGTAGGGCATCATTGCGCATGGCCCGTATGTCGACGTTTTGATATTCCATCAACAACTCGCATATCGCCTTATCTCTATAATGATTTTTCGGATATTGATGCGGCTGTCGATTCCATTGTGAAAGCGCAGGAGTTCTTTGGTGTTCTTCCGGAGGTGATCGCGTGACCGATGATCTGTATCAGGAAATAATCCTCGACCATTACAAGAATCCGCGCGGAAGTGCTCATATTGCGGTCCCTCGTGGCGAGAGTCATCAGGTAAACCCGACCTGTGGTGACGAAGTTACTGTGTGGGTCGGTGAGACGCCGGATGGAAAATTAGAGATTGCATATCAAGGCCAGGGCTGCTCGATCTCCCAGGCGAGCGCCAGTGTTATGAGTGAACTGATATCGGGGAAATCACCCCACGAAGCCGCCGAAGTGCAGGCTGCCTTTAAGGAGCTAATGCAGTCCAAGGGGGAAATGGAACCTAATGAAGAGGTTCTCGAGGACGCGGTGGCATTTACCGGAGTTTCCAAGTATCCAGCGCGCATTAAGTGCGCACTGATTTCTTGGATGGCATTGGAAGACGCCCAAATAAAAGCTGGCTTGGCTGAGAGAAAGAGTTGATTGTGGCTGCAACTGATGAAGACGTTCTTGAGGCAATGAAAGATGTCATTGATCCGGAGTTAGGTATCAATGTTGTCGACTTGGGATTGGTGTACGGAGTCACCGTTGACGACAGCAACTCAGCAACGGTTGACATGACCCTCACCTCTGCAGCCTGTCCATTGACCGATGTCATTGAGGATCAAACACGGAGTGCTTTGGCACCCATAGTCTCTGACTTTCGAATTAACTGGGTGTGGATGCCACCGTGGGGACCGGACAAGATCACCGAAGATGGACGGGACATGCTCCGTTCATTGGGGTTCAATGTCTGATCCTGGTTGAGCCGATCGTGCGAGGGGTGCACCTCCGAACCCAGTAGACTCGCGCTGCCATGATTCAAGCCACTGATATTGAGTTGCGGGCTGGATCTGAGCTCCTCCTCACCACCGCACTGCTCCGCGTCGATTCTGGCGACCGGATTGGGTTGGTAGGCAGAAATGGGGCTGGAAAAACTACACTGACCAAGGCTTTGGCGGGGGAAACCCAGCCCACTGGTGGATCAATTAGCACCACGGGATCAGTGGGTTATTTACCTCAAGACCCTCGCAGTGCAGATCCTGAACAGCTGGCCAAGGATCGAATTCTCAGCGCCCGAGGGCTTGACCGGGTTTTAGCAAAAATGACCGATGCATCAGTGGCCATGTCCCAACCTGATATTAGTTCAGACGAGTTTGACCGGCAAGGTTCCCGCTACAACCGCTTCTTGACTGAATTCGAGGCCCTGGGTGGGTACGCAGTGGAGTCCGAAGCGGCAACTATTGCCGCATCGATCGGTCTAGCGGACCGAATTTTGGATCAGCCATTGGGAACGCTATCTGGTGGCCAAAGGCGCAGAGTTGAATTGGCGCGCATCCTCTTCAGTGGGGCAGACGTGCTCCTCCTAGATGAGCCCACAAACCACTTGGATGCCGATTCCATTAAATGGCTGCGTAAGTACCTGAGTAACTACGCGGGTGGCTTTATTGTGATCAGTCACGACACCGAATTGCTTGCAGACACCGTGAACAAGGTGTGGCATCTCGATGCGAATCGCCAGGAGATCGATCAATATGCCATGTCGTGGGAGAAATATTTACAGGCCAGAGAGGTGGATGAACGCCGTCGTAAACGTGAACGCCGGAATGCAGAGCAGCAAGCCGACTCATTGCGCAAGCAGGCTGAGAAAATGCGAGCCAAGGCAACGAAAGCCAAGGCCGCGCAAAATATGTTTAAGCGAGCGGACAAACTCCTAGCGGAAACCAGTGTCGCACAACAGAAAGATGCGGTTGCCAAGCTGAGATTCCCTACTCCGAAGGCATGTGGGCGAGTTCCGCTCACTGCCTCCGGCCTCTCACGCAGTTATGGAAGCCTCGAGGTATTTACTGACGTAGATCTTGCGATTGACCGGGGGAGCAAGGTCGTAATTCTCGGATTGAATGGCGCAGGCAAAACAACCATGTTACGAATTCTGGCCGGTATTGATGCCCCCGATACAGGTACTCGGGAATTAGGGCACGGGGCCGTGATCGGGTATTACGCCCAGGAACACGAAACTCTCAATCCAAGCGCCACAGTATGGGAAACCATGGCGAGTGCGGGCTCGCACCTCAACGACACGGCGCAAAGAACCGTATTGGGGTCATTTCTTTTCCAAGGTGACTCCGTACATAAGCTCACAGGTGTCCTCTCTGGCGGAGAGAAGACCCGGTTAGCACTGGCGTGTCTGGTGGTCTCGGGTGCCAATGTTCTGTTACTTGATGAGCCGACGAACAACCTTGACCCTGCAAGTCGTGCCGAGGTGCTCAATGCGCTCTCTCTCTATGAGGGGGCGGTCGTGCTTGTGACACACGATCCAGGTGCGGTGTTTGCCTTGAATCCTGAGCGGGTGTTGATCCTTCCCGATGGAGATGAGGACCTGTGGAATGACAGTTATGCTGAACTCGTTGAGCTGGCCTAGGAGAGTAGTAGAGATGGATATTGACGTAACACTGAATGACGATATCTATGAAATCACGTTAAATAGCCCCCAAAATCTCAATGCCCAGTCGCCGGGAATGTGGGATCAGCTCCTCGAAATATTCGAGTCGGTTCCAAGTGCTGCTCGCTTTATTGTTCTCCGCGGGAACGGTAAGGCATTCTCTGCTGGATTGGATAGGGCCATGTTTACCCCCGAGGGAATGGATGGCCAGCCCTCATTCATGGACATGGCTCAGCTGACAGACGAGGAACTAGATGCACGAATAGCTCACTATCAGCGACCATTTCGCCGACTGAAGGACCTTCCACAAATAAGCATTGCACTCGTTCACGGGTATGCCATTGGAGCTGGATTCCAGTTGGCATTGGCCTGCGACCTGATCATTGCAACGCCGACTGCCTCGATGGCATTGAAAGAGACTTCGCTCGGTCTTATCCCAGACCTGGGCGGGTCGGGTCACATCAGTCGAATACTGGGCTATTCCCGGGCACTGGAGTTCTGTGCGACTGGGCGATTCATGGACGGTGACGAGGCGCTTCGGACTGGTGTTGCTGTAGCTGTGGGTACCGATCTCGACACGGAATTACAACGGATGCTGGAGCCCATGCGCGCGGCGCTACCCAGTGCGCTGATCGAAACAAAAAAAGTCATGCGGAGCATTGATTACGGCGAGGAACCGTGGCTAGCCGAGCGGCAGTCTCAAACGGCACGTATCCGTGATCTACGGGATCTATTCACTCAGTCCGTGCAGGGGAGTCAATAGAACTGATGTCCATGGACAATGCATGGCAGATGTACAGATCGCTAACGCGTGACAGTTCTGTTAAGGATAAGAGGGTTTCGCGGGAACTTGTACTTCGCATTCTGACGTACGCGCGTCCGTATAAGTTAATCATTTCCCTGTTTCTCATCACTCTCGTCATTGCATCCCTGCTCAGCGTTGCCCAACCTCTTCTGTTTCGGCGAATTGTGGATCAAGGCATTACGCCGGGAGACGCCTCGGTGGTCACCTGGACAGCAGTTCTTATTGCCCTGTTGGCGATTGGAGATTCAGGTTTAGGTCTGATTAGTCGATACTTCTCCGCGAGAATCGGTGAAGGTTTGATTTTTGATCTGCGAACACAAGTTTACGACCATGTTCAAAGCCAGAGCGTGGCCTTTTTCACGAGGGCTCAAACCGGTGCTTTGATATCGCGGTTGAACAGTGACGTCATTGGTGCCCAACAAGCCTTCACTTCGACGTTAGGGGGAGTGTTAGGCAATGTCATCTCTCTCACGATCGTGCTCATCACAATGTTTGCCCTGTCCTGGCAAATCACGGTCGTGTCACTCGTTTTAGTCCCGCTATTTCTCTTGCCCGCCCGGTATATGGGCCGTCGCCTACAGGCCATGACCAGAGAATCGATGTCTGTCAATGCTGACATGAGTACTCAAATGACGGAGCGATTCAATGTTGCAGGAGCATTGCTAGTCAAGTTATTTGGTAGGCCAGTTCAAGAGTCACGCGATTTCAGTGACAAGGCTGCCACCGTACGAGATGTTGGAGTTCGCATTGCCATGGCGAACCGATGGTTTTTCACTGCGTTAACACTTGTTGCGGCGCTAGCGACTGCTATCACTTACGGCCTTGGCGGAAACCTAGTGATTCAAGGTTCCATTACGTTGGGAACGTTGCTGGCCTTGGTGGGATTACTAGCCCAACTTTATGGACCTCTGACCTCCCTCTCCAATGTCCGAGTGGACGTTATGACTGCTTTAGTGTCCTTTGATCGAGTTTTCGAGATTTTGGATCTTAAGCCCCTGGTGACGGATCCACAAGATCCCATACCGTTGCCATCAGGTCCACTAGATGTCTCATTTTCTCAGGTTTCTTTTCGGTATCCCAGTGCTCAGGACGTCACCATTCAGTCATTGAGTTCGGTATTCAATGCTGACTTTGAACGGGTTGAGGATCAGGTGCTCACAGACGTTTCATTTGAGGTGCCTGCAGGCACACTCACCGCCTTGGTAGGCCCATCTGGAGCAGGTAAAACCACGATCACCGCACTGGTGACTCGACTCTATGATCCAACTTCCGGCTGCATTCGTATTGGCGGTGTCAACATCGCAGACACTAGTTCGCAGTACCTCCGCGAAGCCATCGGAGTAGTCACCCAGGATTCACATTTATTTCATGACAGCATTCGGGCGAATCTTTTGTATGCCCAGCCATTAGCTACTGAGGAAGAGATCGTTAAAGCGTGCCAAGATGCTCAAATTTGGTCCATGATCGAGAGTCTGCCCTCTGGTTTAGACACAGTGGTGGGGGATAGAGGCTATCGACTTTCCGGTGGGGAGAAACAGCGAGTGGCACTGGCTCGTCTACTCCTTAAGTCACCTCGAGTAGTTATTCTTGATGAAGCAACGGCTCATTTGGACTCAGAAAGTGAGCGCGCTGTACATGTTGCGTTAGACAATGCACTAGCTGGACGCACATCTATTGTGATCGCTCACCGCCTATCAACTATTCGAAGCGCTCAGCAGATTCTCGTGGTTGTCAACGGGCAGATTGTTGAGCGTGGAAATCATGTTGAGCTTCTTGAAAGAAATTCGGTGTATGCAGATCTTTACCGGACTCAATTTGCCGCCACCGCTGAGTCGTGAAGTTCCTGATCTTCGCGTGCTTCTCGGCGCAGGAAAATGAACCATCCGCCCATGGCTACCAGCGCAAAGAGGATCCACTGAACCGCGTAGGAAATATTCTGTCCTTCGTCGACGCTGGGTAGTGGCAGCGACAGGACGGAATCCTGGGGCTCTGAACCGGTTTGTTGCACAATGCGATCTTGACTTTGACCCGCGAAGGAAAGTTCCTCCACGGAGGTGCGCGATACGACGCGGGGAGGTAGACCGGCAACATCTGCGCGCGGGGGTTCAAAGAGCCTCACCGCACCTTGGAGAGAAACGATGCCCGACGGAGCCGCTGGTATTTCCGGTACATCACGTGCTTGGGTCGAAGCGCCCAGCCATCCGCGGATCACCCAGATCGGAGGAGCTGAGCCTGACGGTTGTAACTGGGTGAGCACCCAGTAGCCATTACCGCCATCAAGGGGACGTTGGCGAACCAAGGTGGTGGTTTCGGGCTTATACACCCCTTCAATTTCAACACGGGAAAATTCGGCGAGACCAGAAATGTCATCTTGGGTTCCCGTGAGAATTTGGCCACCTTCGATCATCAGGCGCTCCTGCCGGTGTTCTTCCGCCCGAGCCCATTGCCATCGACTAAGAAGGCCAAAGCCGATAATGGCAATGATGACGATCGCGGTGAACCCCATCCAGCGTCGCGTACGCAACAAGCCGATCATGACCTCACCTTATTGATGCGGTGTGCCTTCGATTTCCGGCGGCTTGTAGGTGTAGGCAGGGGAGCGATACGCCCCTGCCTCGTCCTGGCTAGCGCGAAAATGCGCTTGGGCCTGTGCCTGGGCTTGGCTAGGTAGAGAGACCGGGGAAACGCCCACACTCCCCGGTTCATCGTTCTCATGTCCCGCGTTGGCGCCCACCACGGCCGGGTAAGGCAACACCACGGCACCCACGATAAAGAGCCATTTTGGCCATCCTGGCACAACGATTGCCGCCAGTACGCAGGCGGTTCGAATCGCCATGGAGATCAAATACCTCTTAGTGCGGCCGGCCTGCTCATTACTCAGGCCACGATTAGCCTGTGTGATGGTGTAAACCTCAGGAGCCATACCGATAGCCTACGGCTGAAGCCGGTATCCCGCCTCGTGAGAGTCTCGAGATGGGTACGGGTCGAGCAACCGCAGATGAAATGGAGTTTCTGATGGCTGATCGCGCATATGCAATGACACAAATAGTGGGCACGTCGGAGGAATCAGTCGATCAAGCCATAAAAAACGCTGTACTTCGGGCCGGTGAGCTGCACAAGCATGTTGACTGGTTTGAAGTTGATCAAATCCGCGGATATGTGCGGGAAAATAATGTGGATCACTTCCAAGTCACCGTCCGGGTCGGATACCGACTCGAAGACAAGTAGGACAGGCTCGGGCCATGATTGCACTTGTCACGGGAGGAACACGTGGTATCGGACTTGCCACAGCCCTAGCCCTCCGAGCGGCTGGGCATGAGGTTGTCGTTGCGTCACGGTCGGTCCCGGAGAAACTTCCAGACGGATTCCACTTTCAGCAGATGGATGTGAGCAACCCAGAGTCAATTGATCTCGCAATCACACAGATTGAGAGTACCCAAGGTCCGATCGAAATACTTGTGGCAAATGCTGGCGTCACGCAGGATTCCTTGCTTATGCGCATGACTGACGCCGATCTAGACCAGGTCCTTCAAACGAATCTCTCGGGGAGTATTCGTCTAGCGCGACGCGTTCTGAGGAACATGCTCCGTGCTAAGGCGGGTCGAATCATTTTTGTGTCTTCGGTGGTTGGCATGATGGGAAGTGCGGGTCAGGTGAATTACGCCGCTTCGAAGGCGGGCTTGATTGGTGCTGCGCGGTCTCTCACCCGCGAGATCAGTTCGCGGGGCATCACTATAAATGTGGTTGCCCCCGGCTTCATCGAAACAGACATGACTTCTGTTCTTGCTGAACCCATGCAACAAAGCATTCTGGCCTCGATCCCTGCCCATCGATTTGGTACCCCTGAGGAAGTTGCTCAGATGATTGTTTTCCTTGCGTCACCATCAGCGGCATACATCACTGGAGCGGTGATTCCCATTGATGGTGGCCTAGGCATGGGGCATTAATTCATCATGCACCCAATAAGGTTGACCCATGTCGCTGCTTGAAGGTAAAACGGTCCTTGTCACCGGAGTTCTGACCGATCAGTCGATTGCATTTCATGTTGCCCAGTTGGCTCAGGAGCAAGGAGCGACAGTGGTGTTGACCTCCTTTGGTCGGACCATGAGCCTCACGCGTCGCAGTGCGTCCCGGTTGCCGCAGGAGTGTGCTGTAGTTGAGCTTGATGTCACGTCAGCAGCAGATCTTGAATCATTGAGCGCACGAATACAAGAGCATGTCCCGGGTGTGGATGGAGTTCTGCACTCCATCGGATTTGCACCAGAATCGGCGCTGGGGGGCAATTTCCTGAAGACTCCGTGGGTTGATGTGTCTACGGCCATGGAGATTTCAGCTTTTTCCTTGAAATCATTAGCGGTTGCGGTGGAACCAGTAATGTCTCGAGGGGGTTCCATTGTCGGGCTCGATTTTGATGCCACCGTTGCCTGGCCAACATATGACTGGATGGGTGTCGCTAAGGCTGCACTCGAAAGCACATCCCGTTATTTGGCGCGTGATCTAGGTCCCCGAGGTATCCGAGTGAATTTAGTAGCGGCCGGACCAATTCGAACCATGGCGGCGAAAAGCATTCCCGGATTTGAGGAATTTGAAGGCATCTGGGCGGACAGGGCACCGCTGGGTTGGGATGTCACAAATCCTGTTCCGACCGCTCAGGCATGCGTAGCTCTACTCTCTGATTGGTTTCCGGCTACCTCGGGTGAGATCATTCACGTTGATGGCGGTATGCATTCCCAAGGTGCTTGATTCAGCCCATGGTTTGGGCGTCTGCCGCCTCAATTTCTTCACGGCTGATTCCAAGTAAATACAGGATCGAATCTAAAAATGGAACGCTCACCGCTGTGTCTGCGTGGTCTCGGAGTGCCTTCTTTGCATTGAATGCGACTCCTAAGCCGGCAGCCTCGAGCATGTCAATGTCATTTGCGCCATCACCGATAGCGATTGTGCGTCGACGGGGAATCGCATGGCGACGAGCAACGTCTTCCAATGCAGCACGTTTGCCAGCGCGATCAATAATCACGCCCATAATTTTCCCGGTCAAGAATCCGTCCACCACTTCCAGCGTGTTTGCGCGCACTTCACTTACTCCTAATTCCTGGGCCAGTGGTGCAATGACGTTAGTAAATCCGCCTGATACGAGAACTATCCTGTATCCCAGTCGATTCAATGTTCGACATAACGTTCGCGCACCCGGAGTTAACCGTATTTCGGATCTCACCTGGTCAAGAATTGACTCAGGTTGCCCGGCTAATAATGCAACTCGCTCTGCTAGAGCACTGGCAAAATCCAACTCACCTGACATGGCCTTGCGCGTAATTTCAGCGACGTGTTCGCCCACTCCCGCATGGTGGGCAAGGAGATCAACCACTTCGTCTTGAATCAGGGTTGAATCGACGTCCATCACGACAAGGTACTGTCCGCGTGACTCAAGCGTTACGTCCTGAACCGAGATATCGACATGGCATTCAGCCGAGACTTCGGCCAGTGCGCGTCGCATTCGGTCAGGGGGAGCTCCGGATCCCACCAATCGGATCGCCGTCACGGGATAGGCCGCAATTCGGTGAATTCGATCGATATTCCCGCCTATGTCAGCAATGGTTGCACTGATTCGTGCCATGGCTTCTGCTGAAATTGGGTTTCCCATGACAATCACCTGAAATGGATCGAGTGACCGAGCGTGTTCCTGGGAAACACCAGGGACCGTGCTTACTTCCAAGTCCAGAGCGCTTGCAGACATGCGAACCGCGGTACGCGCCTCCTGAAGGACTGCACCTGATTCGGCATCGTCAACATCCTCGTTGACCGACACGAGTATTGCCAAAATGAGTCGACCTCGAACAACAAGTTGCTCCATATCGCTAACATGAACGCGGTGGCGAGACAACGAGATAAAGATCGAACTGGTGACACCGGGGCGGTCAACACCGCTGATTGTCACCAACAGGGTGCGTTCTGCCATGCACCTACTCTATTCGAGTACACAGGAGGACAGCGGTGAGGCGGATTGTGCTTCGCTCCTTTGCCGTGCTGATGCTTCTTTTCGCGATCACATTCGGTGCTATTGCCGGTGTGATTTACAGCGCCGTGGGCGTTGGAGACACCGTGACCGTTCCAGGTGAGGAGATCAAGAACAAGTCAGACTTTGCTTGCCAAAGTTTTCTGGTCGACATTGAATCGGTATCAGTCTCCAGCATCCCGTTCAGTTTCTTACTTGGTGAATGGTTTGCTGAGCTGGAAATCTCTTCGACACCTAGTATGGAGATGCAGGGCGCGGCTGCAACTAGGGACAGCGTAGATGCCGCGTTACTGGGCAAATCTGTCTGTGGTGTCGAACTCCGTCAAGATCCATTGATCACGCTGATCACGTCGGGGGATGCGTTTCTCAACGTTTCCGAC
>JAIOWY010000013.1:0-20357 GCA_021741845.1 Candidatus Nanopelagicales bacterium | reverse complement strand
TTTCTGACTCGGATGCATGGCGTCGCTCGGTGATACCGGATCGCTCGCGGATCCACTCGTCGCTGGAATCAATCCATTCACATACTTCAGCGTTAGTAACGACACGTTCGGGCCGGTACGTTCCGACGGACATGATTCGGGAATGTGGGGCGCCAGTTGTGCTCGCCAGGGTGGTGGACGGGGTGTTGTTAGTTGCCACGATGGAATCCATTCGGAGTTACTTGTCGGTGGATAAAGGGTGAAGTCGAACTAGTGGTTGACCAGGCGCAACTGGATCGCCGTCGTGGGCTAACCACTCAATCACGGTTCCCCCGTGCGGTGCATGCACGGGTATTTCCTCTTTCAGCGTGCGAATGACACCGATTTGTGTTTGAGCTGGAACAGAATCGCCGTCAGCAAACTGTTGGTCGCTGAGCACAAAGGTGCCCTTAGCTGGCGCAATAACCAAGCGCCAGGTCGGTGAGGATTCCATGACGGAATGCACACCATGTCGTTCAATGAGCTTCCACGCGGCAGGGAGATCGTCCGGTGTCTTCAGTGCCAAAGTCTCAATACCGGGCATGGCTCGCTTTGCCAGGTTTGTTAGCGTGCCCGCTGGCGGGATTTCGATCATGGCGGTGACTCCAAGATCCAGCATTGTTTGCATGCACAGATCCCAACGAACCGGCCGAGCGACCTGGTGAACAAGGCGACGAACCACCTCGCGGCCGTCATGAACCACTTGACCGTCAGCATTAGAGATCAGGCGGATGCGCGGATCATGGGTGCTGATCGCATTGGACATTCGTCCAAGCGTTGCTGTGGCCGGTGCCATATGTTCCGTGTGAAATGCACCAGCGACCTCGAGTGCTCGAACACGAGCACCATCCGGTGCGGTGAACGTTTCAAGTTGGGTCAGTGTTCCAGCAACAACGATTTGCCCAGCACCGTTGATATTGGCCGCGGTCAAGCCAACCTCCTGCGCCGCAGCCACGACGTCAGCCGGCTCGCCGCCAAGAACGGCACTCATGCCGGTGGGTGTTGTGAGGGCAGCGGCCGCCATGGCGCGACCTCGCTCACGAACAAACACCATGGCTTGTTCAGCGGTCAACACACCGGCGCCCACCGCGGCAGTAATTTCACCCACCGAATGACCGGCGGCCACTCCAATAGCGGCATAGGCGGACGAGGGGTGCGGAAACAGACTCAGCAGTGTGACAAGGCCAGCGCCAACAATGAGTGGCTGGGCAATAGCGGTGTCGCGAATGGTGTCAGCATCTGAGGTGGTGCCGTGGGTGACCAGATCGACGCCACTGACCAGGGAGAGCCATTCCAGCCGCTCGGCCACGCCGGGAACGTCGAGCCAGGGGGTGAGGAATCCGGGGGATTGAGCACCTTGACCAGGTGCAACGACAACCAGCACGCCTGTAGCCTTCCGTAGGAATCCCCAGAAGTGGACCGTGAAACCACCAAGGAAATGGAATATTCTTTGTAGGAAACCTACAATAGAGCCTCAGTTCGCCCGACCACGACCGCAATACGAACCGCCAGGGCCTCGCGGGAGACGGTGAGGTCGTACCCGGTGATCTCCAGAATCCGCTTCAGCCGGTACCGCACGGTATTCGGATGAATGAATAGAGCGCGCCCGGTCGCTTCCAGGGAGTGGGCGTGGTCCAAGTAGGCCACCGCGGTTTCCAGGAGCGCGGTCTCCTGCTCCAGCGGTGCATAAATACTGGTCACCAACTCCAGGCGGGCATCAGTTTCACCCAGAATGGCTCGCTCGGGCAGTAATTCCGCCACATGCACCGGTCGGGGTGCTGTGGTCCAGGCGGCGGCTGCGCGGAAACCCACAGCACAGGCTCGAGCAGCAGCACCGCTATCGGCTAGGCCAACGACCGTGTCACTAACAATCACCGGACCGGGCCCAAAGTACGGCGTGAGCAACCGTGGGGTCACCAGGGGATCCAGCCCGCTTCCTCCGATCACCGCAAACATCACCGTGCCTTGAATACCGGTTAACAAGTCGAGGGAATGACTCCGAGCCGCTCGTCGCATGATCGACAGGGCAGCTTCAGCATCCACGTCAGGTGTTGCACCCGCCATGACCAACGTCGTGCCCGTTGTGGACCAGCCCAGGGCACTTGCCTGGCTCACTATTTCGTCCGTGGCGGAGTCGCGAATAAGTGCATCAATGACCAGTGCTTCCAGGCGAGCATCCCAGGCACCACGTGCTTCCGCGGCGCGGGCATAAACCTCTGCTGCAGAAAAAGCAATTTCGCGGGAGTAGCGCAGAATTGCTTCCCGAAATATTTGTTGCTCAGCGGGTGGAACCAGTGTGTCAACAGATGCTTCGACAATGTTGATGGTGGTGCGCACCAGATCCACTGTCTGCTCAAAAGTGATAGCGCGGGTGAGCTCCCGAGGTGCAGCGCCAAAGACGTCGGTGGTGAGTGCAATGTGTTTGTCCGGATGGGAGTTCCAGTCAATAAAAGCTTGTATGCCAGCCTGTGCCACATGGCCAACCCACGACCGTTCCTGTGCACCGAGTTCTCGGTACCAGGGGAGGGTGCGTTCCATTTCGGCGGCTGCTGCTGTCGCGAGGGTTCCCGATGCTTGGAAGATCCGATCGGTCACCGAGCCGCCCTCCATGAGTGAACTGTAGGGTCCTAACTCACATTCACGCCAATAATGCTGCCAACAAGGTAGGTCACACCGGCAGCGCCGGCACCCCAGAGCAGTTGACGCATGGCGCTAAAGGCAATGCCGCGACCCGAGTACTTACCGACCAGTCCACCCACCACGCACAAGGCAATAACGGCCGCTGCAATGGCGGTGACAAACGCAATAGTTCCTGAGAATAAAGCGTAGGGAATGACGGCAACGCTCGCGCCAATCGCAAAGGCCAAGAAACTGGAGATTGCTACCTTGACGGGATTACCGAGTTCATCAGGGTCCAGCCCCAATTCCTCGCGCGCGAGTGTGTCGAGTGCTGTTTTCGGATCCGACATAATTTGTGCGGCCACGCGCTCGGCGTCTGCCTTGGGTAGTCCTTTAGCCCGATAGATCAGTTCGAGTTCCTTTTGTTCTTCCTCGGGCTTCTCCCGTAATTCCCGGGCCTCCATCTCGATTTCGCGAGCGAATAAATCACGTTGGCTGGCAACACTGACATATTCACCCGCCGCCATCGAGAACGCACCAGCGAGGAGTCCGGCCAGTCCGGCAAAAAGCACAGCGCTGTTGTCCAATGACCCCGCCAAACTGGCGCCAGCAAAACCCATGACGAGTGCGGTGTTGGAGACCAGGCCATCGGATATTCCAAAGACGGCGGCCCGCACCGACCCCGATTTATCTACCTTGTGCCATGGCTCGACTCCACCGTTGTCTGTCGATGCTTGGCGGTGATCGGCCGTCCGATAGCTGGGTTCTGTGGATGAGCTCGTGAGCATGCGTCGAAAAACCTCAGCGTGCTCACGTTCATCGGTGGGCATAGAAGCGAGTGCCTCGGGTTCTTCGTCGTACATGCCGGCATCGGCACCTTCGTTTTCCTCGAGTGTTGTCAAGACGCTGGCCAATCCCATGGATTGAGCGCGAGCAACAAGTGCTTTGTCCTCGGGGTCAAGCGCGGTAGGTGCGGGCGGGATGTCGATGCCATATTCCGTTAATTTTTCGATCCAGTGCGCGGCATGTTTATCTTCAATATCCGCCAATTCAATGAGTGCTTCACGTCGTTCGCCGTCTACGGTGCTGGCCAAAGATCGGTAGAGCAGTGAAGCATTGCGCTCCGCGGACAGATAGGCGAGAAACCGTCGAGGATCCTTTTTCATGGTCAGCCGGAACCTTCCGTGTTGCCGGCATCTGCAGCAGCGGGGTCATCAAGCTGATACCGATCAATAGCCTGTTGAACAAGGGCAGAGTCAACAAGTTGATGCTCAGCCAAGCAGGACAACGTTTGGACCGTGATGGACTCCGCATCGACGAGGAAGTGACGACGCAATGCCCCGCGGGTATCCGAAAGTCCGAATCCGTCCGTACCGAGGGCGGTGAACGGGGCTTTCACCCACGGGCGAATCTGATCTTGCACTGCGCGCATGAAATCGGAAACAGCGATCACAGGACCTTCACGGTCTTGGAGGCTCTCGGTCACAAATGAAACTCTAGGAGCTTCCTCGGGGTTCAGCAGATTAAATCGATCCGTATCTAGTCCATCGCGGCGAAGTTCATTCCACGAAGTCACCGACCAGACGTCGGCCACAATTCCCCAGTCTTCTCGGAGAAGTTCCTGAGCTTTGAGCGCCCAGGGAACAGCGACTCCACTAGCCAGGATTTGAGCGCGTTGTCCAGGACCCTGACCTTCATTGAGCAAGTACATGCCCCGCAACACGCCGTTGACATCAAGATTGTCGGGTTCAGCGGGCTGAACGTAAGGCTCGTTGTAGACGGTGAGGTAGTAGTAAATGTTTTCGGAGTCTTCTCCGTACATTCGCCGTAAACCATCTTTGACAATATGGCCGAGCTCGTAGCCGTAGGCAGGGTCGTATGACACGACAGCAGGGTTGGTGCTGGCCAACAGGATGGAGTGTCCATCCTCGTGCTGGAGCCCTTCTCCGTTGAGTGTTGTCCGGCCGGCTGTTGCGCCCAGGACGAATCCCCGGACCATTTGATCGCCGGCCGCCCAGAAAGCATCTCCTGTGCGTTGGAAGCCAAACATGGAATAAAAGATGTACACCGGGATCATGGGTTCGTCATGTGTTGAATAGGACGAACCTGCTGCAGTGAAGGACGCTACGGAGCCGGCTTCATTGATGCCCTCATGCAATATTTGACCCGATTCGGATTCCTTGTAACTCAGCATCAACTCACGATCAACAGATGTGTATTGCTGCCCGTGCGGTGAGTAAATCTTGGCGGTGGGAAACAGTGAATCCATGCCGAATGTGCGAGCCTCGTCAGGAATGATCGGGACAAAGCGCGCCCCAATGTTTTCATCTTTGAGTAGATCTTTGAACAGACGCACAAACGCCATGGTTGTGGCTACCGCTTGATTTCCTGATCCGCGTTTAACCGCGTCATACACCTTGTCACCCGGTAGGACGAGTGGACGTGACTTTTCCCGTCGGGTGGGGATTGAGCCACCTAATTTGCGGCGACGCTCCATCATGTACGCAAGGTTTTCGTCCTGCAGCCCCGGGTTGTAGTAGGGCGGTAAATACGGATCAAGCTCTGAATCGGCAATGGGAATATGGAGCCGATCGCGGAATTCCTTGAGATCTTCCAAGGAGAGTTTTTTCATTTGGTGGGTGGAGTTGCGGGCCTCAAAACTCGATCCCAGTGTCCAACCCTTGATGGTCTTGGCCAGTACTAGCGTTGGCTGGCCCTTGGTTTCCGTGGCCGCTTTATACGCGGCGTACATCTTGCGATAGTCGTGTCCACCGCGGGAAAGATTCCAAATATCGTCGTCACTCCACGTTTCGACCAACTTCGCAGTGCGCGGGTCACGCCCAAAGAAGTGTTCGCGAATAAAAGCACCGTCTTCTGCCTTGTACGTCTGGAAGTCGCCGTCGTGCGTGTTGTTCATCAGATTGACGAGTGCACCGTCGCGATCTGCAGCGAGGAGTTCGTCCCATTGGCGTCCCCAGATCACCTTGATCACATTCCAGCCCGCTCCGCGGAATAGCGATTCGAGCTCTTGAATTACTTTGCCATTGCCGCGAACCGGGCCGTCGAGGCGCTGCAGGTTGGCATTCACCACAAATATCAGGTTGTCGAGTTCCTCGCGCGCAGCGAGGCCAATGGCGCCCACTGCCTCTACTTCATCCATCTCACCGTCGCCCAGGAAGGCCCAGACCTTCTGCTCGGACGTATCTGCGAATCCGCGGTTGTGGAGGTACTTGTTAAAACGTGCTTGGTAAATCGCGTTCAGTGGACCTAGACCCATGGACACCGTGGGGAATTGCCAGAACCAGGGCATCAGCCGTGGGTGCGGATAGGAGGGCAATCCGCCTGCGGGGTGGGAGAGTTCCTGGCGGAAGCCGTCCATTTGGGCTTCGGTCAGACGGCCTTCAACAAAAGCACGGGCGTACATGCCGGGTGAGGCGTGGCCTTGGAAAAATATCTGATCCGCGCCAGCGGGGTGGTTCGGACCTTTAAAGAAGTGGTTAAAGCCGACTTCGTAGAGGGTGGCTGAACTGGCATAGGTGGAGATATGTCCACCTACGGAGATCCCGGGTCGTTGTGCTCGATGCACCATGATGGCGGCATTCCAGCGAATCATGGCCCGAATGCGACGCTCTACAAATTCGTCGCCGGGGAACCACGGCTCGCGATCCGGTGAAATGGTGTTGATGTAGTCCGTGCTGCGAAGGCTCGGTACGCCGACATTTTGTTCGGCAGCTCGGCGCAACAGCGACAGCATGAGATAGCGGGCCCGGTAGTTCCCCCCGTGTTCCACCATCTTGTCAAAGGATTCAAGCCACTCGCGTGTTTCGGTGGGATCTACGTCGACGTACTGGGTAGGTAATCCGCCAGCAATCAGTGATCCGTGGGTGGGTAGTCCCTGTGGGTCTGTCACGTGCTTCCCTTTCGCCTGTCACGACACGGGGTCTCCGGTCGGGAACATCAGGTGGCCGACGTTGGGCGCCGTCCATCACCGTGGTTCCATTCTCTCGTATTGACCAATGGAACGCTCACGAGCCTTAGTGCGGTGCCCGGAATCCAGCCATTTTTGGGGTCAATTGGCACTCGTTACCGCAAAACGCTTGCCAATTGCCCCAGATTTCGGTGGACTAGCGCCTGTGAATCGAATGAAGGAGTGCGGTGAACGCCTCAGCTCCATCAAGTGAGTCCATGGAATTAGCCTCTCGGTTGGCGCTTGAGCCGGGTTTGGTGGTGCAGGAAATTGGGTTCGACGCGGACGTTGACCCCGGTTTACGGTCCGGCGTTGTCGCTATTACGGGCGCAGAGATGGTGGACCTGGACTTCGAAGATGTCGTGGATGTCGCTCTGTTGTGGTTCCGTGAGGACGACGGTGACCTCACCGATGCGCTCGTTGACGCCATTACTCCCTTGGCAGATCAAGGCGTGGTCTGGTTGCTCACCCCCAAACCAGGTCGCGACGGCCATGTGGAGCCCGAGGACATCACCGAAGCTGCCCAGACGGCAGGTTTACGTCAAACCAGCACCATTAGTGCAGGATCGCAATGGCAAGGAACTCGACTGGTGGCACCCCGCGCTAAGCGTTAGTGTTCCCACATGTCGATTTCTGTAGGAGACCTTGCCCCTGATTTCACCCTGTCCAATCAGTTTGGTGAAGCCGTTACGTTATCCGATTTCCGAGGGAAGAAGAACGTTGTCGTCATGTTCTACCCTTTTGCATTTACCGGTATCTGCACGGGAGAGTTGTGCACTATCCGCGATCGACGTCCAGATTTCATCAATGACACCACCGAGGTTTTGAGTATCTCGTGTGATCCAGCGCCGTCGCTGAAGGTCTTTTCCGAACAGGAGAACCTCACCCACAATCTTTTGAGCGATTTCTACCCACATGGAAAGGTGGCCAAGGAATACGGCGCCTTCCTCGAGGACAAAGGTTTTGCCACACGCGCCGCCTTTGTGATCGACAAAGACGGAATCATCCGATGGTCTGTAGTGAATGGTCCCGGTGAGGCCCGCAACGCAGACGACTATCTGACCGCCCTTGCTGAATTAGGTTAATTTTTGTCGCTTATTTCTCGGTGAACTCCGGTGATACTGCCTGTTTCATCGGAATCGTGAGTCGATGCTCTATTGATTTGATTGACATGCGAAACAATTCCGCCGATTAGTGCTATCTGCGCCGTCATGTCGGCACCGCGCACGGCCTGATGTGCGGCCGTCGCCCCAATGCTTTCGGTGGGGTCGTCGGTTGCCATGTTGTCCGCGGCTAATTCAATGAGATCGGCTAACGGTGAGAGCGCTGCAGCGGGAATGGGAGTGGGGGAGTCAACTCGTGTTGCTGCCCGTAAATCGTTGGCAATGCTGAGTACTCGAGCGCTCATAACTTGATTTGCTTGGAGGAGCTCCTTGAGCTGAACCAGATCAGTGTTGTGAATGCGGGGACTCCATTTGGAGTGTTTTGATAAGTCCTCATATTGGGCGGCCAATCCCAATACTTGATTTCGTAACTCGACCGCTTGCTCATGCCACAGTCGTGCATCAGTCCGGGTGGGGTTATCTCGCAAGTCGCGGGCAATTTGAGCAAGTACCCGCGCCAGTTGAACCTGCACCTGTGCTAAGCCGGTTGCCAATTTCTGGGTATCTCGAGTTGGTGATGCAAGGAAAGAAGCGACCAGGGCAAAGAGCGCACCAATGACAACGCCGGTGAATCGCTCGAAGGCGAGTTCTGTGGTCAAGTGGGAACCCACCACCAGAATGACGGTGACAGATAATGAAGCAGCGACTGCTGGTGATTCGTCCGGGTTGGAGTACTGCATGATGCGAGCCATGGCAAAACTCAATGCCACGAGCAGCAAAATAACAACGGCCCCGGATCCAATAATGGACACAATGCCGAGTGCGACAGCAGCGCCTACTAGTGCGCCAAGTAACTGAATGAATGTTTCCTTTGCCGCATGGTGAAATGTCACCCTGGTGGCTACGACGGCCGTGATAGCTGCGGGCACGGGAGATGCGTACGGGATCGCATCGGATAGTAAATACGCGCCAAATGCAGCAAAGGAGGTCAGCACCGCTAATCGGGTATACGTGGTCGGCTTAAACCGCCGTAGTCGGGCTACCCGCTCCTGTTGATCCACCAGACGAGTATCGCAGTTATGGCAAGTGAAGTATGTGTGTGGATATGAACTCTGCTTCGCTCTGGTCGTGTGTCACATGTATGGCCGGTATGTGCTGATCGGCTATCAGTTCCTTGACCTGTGCGGCGAGGCGTAACCGGGTCGGGGAGTCCAAGGCGCTGTACGGCTCATCAAAGAGCAATGCCTGGGGGCGGGGAGCGAGAGCCCGGGCCAAGGCAATCCGCCCGGCTTGCCCACCAGAGATTTCCCAGGGACGCTGATCCTTCACCGCATTCAGTCCTACCCAGTCCAAGAGCTCGGCGGCACGTGCCCGAGCGTGATCCCGTGGTACCCGGTGCGCCCGAAGGCCATAGGCAATGTTGTCAATGAGAGACAGGTGGGGGAATAACAAGGGCTCTTGGAAAACAAGGCCAATGCCACGCTCATGGATGGGGACGCCCCCCAGATTGCGATTGTTGAGGAGAACTGATCCGGCACGCGGTTCGATCGCGCCGACAATGGTCGACAACAGTGTTGATTTACCGCAACCGCTGGGTCCGAGCACAGCGAGGATCTCACCGGGTGCAACGTTCCACGTGAACGGTCCCAGGATCGAATGGTCGTACCCCACTTCGAGGTCGACCACGGATAGGCCGTGACCACCCTGCGTCATGTGCGAGCTCGATTGTTGAGGCGATCTACACAGATCATCAAAGCCATTGTCGCAGCAATCAGGAGCACACTGAGTACGGCGGCGGTGGCATACGCTTGTTCGCCAGGTTTGCTCAGTAGTTTGGCGATTTGCAAGGGAATAGTGGGTGTATCCGCGCGGGCGAGAAATGACGCTGCACCGAATTCCCCCAGCGACACGGCACCGGCGAGTCCGCCAGCGGCCAGCATCACTGTGCGGATAAGGGATCCGTAGGCGGTCCACCATGCTCGGGAGGGCGGTGCCCCGAGGCTGCTGGCCACGATTAACCGGCGCGGATCAGCTGATCGAAGGACGGGAGCGGCAATCGCAACAACGAGCGGGATTGCCACCAGTGAATGGGCCAAGGGAATCAACAGTCCGGTGGCTCGGAGGTCAAATGGTGGCCGGCCAAAAGCCAAGAGAGTTCCCAAGCCAACTGTGGCCGCAGATAGTCCTAACGGTATGAGTGTCAAGAAGGCAAGAAGGGGGTTGCGACCCATCACAGCAATAGCGGTTGCACCGCCGATCAGTGCAGCAATCAGTGCTGTCACGAGGGCGATCACCACGGAAGTGAGAACCGCTTCTAGCGGTGAACCGACACCAGCAAATGTTGTGGTGAGAGTTGGTAGTGCAGTCCACCACTGCAATGTTGCGTTGCCACGTGCGGTGATCGAGTCCCACACAATGCTGGAAATAGGAGCAGCGATCATCACGACGGTGCTGAGAATCACTGCGGCGATGGCGAGTTTCTGACCACGGTTGCGCGGTGTTGATAACGAATGTGCGAGCTGTGTGTTGCCAGCGCGGGTGGGAACCATTGCTCCACCAGTTCGCGCCGCAATGAGTAAGGCGAGTGAGACAACTACCACCTGGAGAATGGCGCTGGCGAGTGCGCCAGGGAAATTCAGAAGGACAGAGGTTTGACGCAGAATAGATTGTTCAAGAGTGCGCGTGGAAGTTCCGTCTCCGAGAATGACGACGATTCCTAGTGAGGTGAAGGAAAAAACAAAGACAATGCAGGATGCCGCTAGTAGCGATGGACGGAGTAGCGGGAGAGTCACCGTTCGAAATACGTGCCACGGGGTGGCTCCGAGGGATTGGGCGATCAGTCGTTGCTGGGGAAGGATGGAACTCCACTTCGCGCCCACGACTCGGACAACGACGGCAATGTTGATGTAGGCGTGTGCCAAGACAACGAGCAGGATTCCCGGATCCAGGAATCCACCCAGCAGGGATTGGAAACCAAGGGCGACCACGACGGTGGGTAGGACAAATGGCACAGTGACAAGCGCCCACACAAGTGTGCGCCCGGGAAAGAGATATCGCGAGAGCACACCGGCGATCGGAACCCCCAGAATGAGGGAAAGGAACACGCTGGCCAGGCTTTGCGCGGTAGCCAGCCCTGCGATTTCCCACGGACCCGCTGACAACACGGTTTCCCATGTTTCCTTAGTGAGCGCGACCCGACCCAGGGCAATGAGTGGATAAACCAGGAACACCGCAAAGAACACAACCGGCAGCACCCATGCATGTCGTGCCCATCCTGGAAAGTGCTGGGTAATGGAGTTGTTGCGTGGCTTTGTGATGGTGCTCAGCGACCCATCACCTCACCCCATGTGGTGAGAATGCTGTCCAGTTCATCGTCAATAAAACGGGGGTCAAGCTCCGCACTTCCGGAGACGACTGGCGTGAAGCTACTGAACGCGTCGGGTAACTCGACGGTGGTTCTCACGGGATACACGAACATGCTCAGTGGAATATCGGACTGCACCTCAGGGGACAGTAACCAATCAATCACTTTTTCCGCGCCAGCTGGATTGGCTGCCCCCGCCAGCACTCCGGCAAACTCCACCTGTCGATAGCAGCTATCCGTCATGGTGGTTGTTGTTGGTTTGGTAATACTCGGGTCTTCGGCGTACAACACTTCCGCGGCGGGACTCGTTGCGTACGAGACGACGAGAGGTTTATCACCGCCATTGAGTGTGAAATGCGTGTAATAGGCGTCAGTCCACGAACCAGCTACGGTCACGCCACCATCCCGCAGTTGCTCCCAATACTGTGGCCACGATTCACCGAATCGCGCAACAGTGGCCAGGAGGAATGCGAGACCCGGGGACGAAGTTCCTGGATCCTCCACCACAAGCTGGTCGGCAACGGCAGGTAACTGCTCAAGCTCGGTCGGTGCTTGAGTGCTGTTCTGGGTGTACCACGCAGTGTCGACATTGATACAGACATCGCCGAAATCAATAGGGGTAACAAGTCCATCAAAAGTCAATTTCTGAAATTCAGTGGTGAGGTTGGCTAACTCTGGAGAGGTATAGGGCGCAAAAACATCCTTGTCAGCGGCACGAACAATCAACGTGTTGTCAACACCAAAAATAATATCTGCGGTTGGTGCGCCGGCGGAGAGAACGGCTGACGCAGTCATGCTTCCTGCATCGCCCGAAGCGAGAATGTTCAGTGTTATTCCTTGTGCCGCTAACCCGGTGATCAGTTCCTCACTGAGTGCGAAAGACTCGTGGGTCAGCATGGTGACCACCTGCGGTGCAGTGGCTTCTTCTGTCGTGGAACAACCGGTCACCATGATTCCGGTCATTGCTAGTGCCGTCCATAATGCATTACGAAACATTGTCACTCCCTCGCGCTGGCATTACCCAGATCAGGTTGATGGGTCGGCAGTGGCCACTGCCCTCTCAGCCCGCTGATCCCGCGAGCTCCCCAGGAATGCTGACTCTAACACCATCCGTGATGTGTGCACGGGGGCATGAGGACTGGAACACGATCGGTCCAGTACAAATCGCCGGCATGCCGGCTCGAATAGCCATACGCTTGCACCGTGACAGAGATGCATCATGATGTCGTGATCATTGGATCGGGATTCGGTGGTTCCGTCTCAGCATTGCGTTTGCGTGAAAAGGGCTATTCGGTCGCGGTGCTAGAAGCGGGGCGTCGCTTCACGGAGTCAACCTATGCAAAGAATTCGTGGGATCTCCCTAACTTTCTGTGGGCCCCCGCTTTGGGCTGCTTTGGTATCCAACGGATTCATGTGCTCAAAGATGTTGCCATTTTGGCCGGCGCAGGAGTTGGTGGAGGAAGTCTTGTCTATGCCAATACGTTGTATGTGCCGGGTGATCGATTCTTCAATGATCCGCAATGGAGTCACATCACAAATTGGAAAACTGAACTTGCGCCCTATTACGACCAAGCACAGCGCATGTTGGGTGTGGAACAGAATCCCACGCTGACTCCGTCGGACAAGGTGATGCAGGAGGTCGCATCTGACATGGGGGTCGGCGACACTTTCACCTTGACCCCCGTGGGTGTCTTCTTCGGTGAGGGCCGAGGCAAGACCTCGAATGACCCGTACTTTGGTGGAGCTGGCCCGGCGCGCACTGGGTGCATTGAATGTGGCGAATGCATGACCGGCTGCCGATTCAATGCAAAAAATACTCTTCCCAAGAATTACCTAGGGTTAGCGGAAGCGGCGGGTGCGGAAGTATTCCCCATGACCACCGTGACACATGTTGAACCACGCGGTCAGGATCATGGGAATGGTTACGTGGTGCGTGGACACAAGACGGGCACGCGGGAGGCTGTGACCTTTACCGCTGATCAGGTGATCTTTGCGGCAGGGGCGTACAACACGCAGAAACTATTGCATTCCATGAAGGATCAGGGAATCCTCACCCAACTGTCACCGGCCTTAGGTCGGTTGTCCAGAACTAACTCAGAGTCGATTCTGGGTGCTGTCTCGACAACCACCGCGACCGATTTCACCGAAGGTGTGGCTATTACTTCTAGTTTTTATCCCGATGCTGACACCCATGTTGAGCCTGTGAGATACGGCAAGGGATCTAATTCTATGGGGTTATTGCAGTCGCTGCTGACCCGACCGGAACCGGGGCGTCCCCGGTGGCAGGTGTGGCTGCGCACCATGTTGGCACAGCCAGCAGATGTCCTAGCCTTTATGAACGTTCGCCGATGGAGTCAGCGAACGGTCATCTCGCTCGTGATGCAGACGGTGGATAACTCACTCACCCTCGCGGGTCGAAAGAACAGGTGGGGGAAGTGGAAGTTAGTCACAGTGGCTTCGGAATCCACGCCGGCACCGACATATATTCCGGTAGCTGCCGATGTTGTTGAGCGGGTGGCGAAACTGATCGGTGGGCGCCCGGGAAGTTCTGTCTTTGAAAATGTTGACGCGGCACTGACTGCCCATTTTGTTGGTGGCTGCGTGATCGGCCATGATCCCAAACATGGGGTGATTGATCCCTATCAGCGGGTCTTCAATTATCCCACTCTGCATGTGATGGATGGGGCGGCTATCACGGCCAATCTCGGTGTCAATCCATCGTTGACAATTACCGCCCAAGCGGAGCGTGCCATTGCACTCTGGCCCAATAAGGGTGAGGCTGATTCACGTCCCACCCAAGGACTGGACTATCGAATGGTGGATCCTGTCGCCCCACATGCACCCTATGTTCCAGCGCACGCTCCCGCTGCCTACCGAATCGGTGCGCAATAGTTCTGCGTGCTCCACTAGTAGAATGAGGCAGTGACCCCCCGAAAGGAAATTCTGCGTATTGCTGTGCCCGTTAGCGCGGAGTTTGTGGTCATGCTCACCATCAACTTTATTAATCAAATCATTGTGGGTGGGTTAGGTGCGGCGACTATTGCTGCCGTTGGATTTGCCAACAGCATCACGTTCATTCCGCTCGTTGTCGTGAGCGCGCTCGGTGCATCGTTGGGGATTTTGGTGGCGCGTGCTTATGGTGCAGGGCGAACCGACGACATCAATGCGACCACATCGGTAGCCCTTTTCCTTGCCGGGATCGGCTCCGGTTTGATTGCCTTGTTACTCATCATTTCGCCGGAAAATTTCCTGCGTGCCGTGGGTGCCTCCGAGACAGTCGCTTACATTGGCGCTGAGTACCTCCTTTTTGCAGCACTCGCCATCCCGTTTCACGTGGGTGGTTCAGTACTCAGTGGCTTATATCGCTCGACAGGACACGCGAAAGTGCCCATGTGGGTCACGATTGGCACGGTCACATCTGGCGCCGCACTGTCCTTTGCTTTTGTCTACGGAACAGGGCCGTTTCCCGAGTTGGGTGTGGCGGGCGCCGGGCTGGGTCTCCTTCTGGGGTCCATTGCCAAAGCTGGAATTCTGATTTACCTGGCCTATTTCCCCATGTCACTGGCCCAGTGGCACGCGCCATGGGCGAGACATGGTTGGTCCACGATTGTCACTCCGCTCCTTGTGCTGGCGGTTCCACTTGCAATAACTGAGCTTTTTTGGACGCTGGGAATTTTCTTTTACAACGTGGTCTTCCAACAGATTGGCGACGAGGCCCTAGCCGCCGCCCAAATTGCGGCAACATTGGAGGGCGTCTTTATTGTGGCGAGCATTGGTTTGATGGTCGCTGCGACGGCTTTGATTGGAAAATCTATCGGCGAAGGTGACGCGCTGGGTGCTCAGGAGTGGGTGCGCCGGATTATCAAGGCCGGATTCATTAGCGCCATTATTTTCGGTGCTCTGTACGTCGCGTCAATTATTACGCTCCCGTATCTGTTCCCACGGGTCGATGATCCTGTTCTGCACGTCGCTGCCGTGGGGATTGTGATCGCGGCGCTGGTGCAAACGTTCAAAGTGCAGAACATGATTGTTGGTGCCGGTGTTCTTCCCAGTGGAAATGATGTCCGCGGCGTGATCATGGGAGACGCCGTCGGTGCCTTTGGCGTTGGATTGCCCGTGGCCATTGGCTTGGGTTTGTACACACCACTCGGTGTTTATGGAGTCTTTATTGGCCGTGCCGTCGAGGAAGTCGCAAAGCTCCAAATATTTACCTGGCGCAAGAACCGGATTAACTGGGACCAACTGGCACGGGAGCAGCACATCACGGCCGTGTAATAGAACAAAGCAAAGCCCGCAATCAATGATTGCGGGCTGCTGGAGTGAAGCCAGGAGGCTTCCCGTTACCTGATCAACTCGGATGATCTCAGCAACGACGTTGTTGGCGACCTCGTAGGTCGGGGAGCGTTATGCCCCTTGGTGGCGGCGGAAAATGGCATCGATCTCATCGCGGTGCGATGGGCTCATGGCCATGGAGCGTTGGTAATCCCATTCTTGCTGGAAATTACGCGCACGACTGCCGCTGAAAATATTGCTCAGAACTCGTCCGAAGCCCTGCATGTTCATCACGTCCACTTCTTGTCTTGGGTAGCCGGGTTCTCCGGTATATGACAAGTTTACGACATGGCCGTTATACAAATGTTATCGGGGGGCGGAATTCGTAGTGAACAGTAGGTTACATTTCGGATTTCGTCACCTAATCGTCTTTTTCCTACTTAATCCAGAGGGTGGTGTTGTTCCCATTTCTGTCACAGCTAGGACACGAAAGCGATAGGTGCCGGGGGTGGTGGGGAGCGGACACCTCAGCCGTGTGGCGGTGGGAGAGAAGTCCCGCAGGGTGCAAATCCGTTTGCCTCGGACATCGATCACCCGGTACTGGGTCACCACCGCCGACGTGCGCTCGACCAGCGTCCGAAAGGAAATCCCCTTGTTCGTGACCTCCGGTGGCGCCATCTGTGTAGGGGGAACCACCTGCGCGCTGATGCTGGCGGGGAGAGCATTCCCCTCGCCGTGGGCATTACGTGCCCGGACAGTGAAACTGTGGGTTCCCGGAGCCAGGGCGGGAATAGTGCACGTTACGTCGGACGTGGCACAGACCACGGTGCCGTCGGGGGTGAGCACCTCATATCCGACAACCGTCTCGGCGGATGTCGCAGGAGGGTCCCAGGCCGCCACCACGGAATCGTTGACCGCGGTGAGGGTGAGGTTTGTCGGTGCTGACGGAATGGTGGGGTATCCCGCCGTGGTCAGTGCTTGGTTGACCAAACCTAAGTAATCGATCGCGGTGAATCCGATCATGAGGTAGTCACCTTGGAAATCGGCAACACAACCACCGGCGGAGCCCGAATTGACCCCGAGCAGTAACCGCTCACCCGCCGCATTCGTGGCGAAAGTAGGTCCGCCGCTGTCTCCGGAACACACGCCAACGCTGGCAGATTGGCCCACGGAGAACACGGGTCCATACCGAGAATCTGGTTCGTAGGTGTCAATGGGAACGGTGGCCAGCATGGGGATGGTGGGAAGTTGGTCCGGGGCGGTCAGTCCGTAGCCCATGATTGCTCCCGGATAAAGGTCAGCGGCCCATCGAGTGAGTTCAGCGGAGGTGGCTAGGCGGTTGTAGTACCCCGGACCAATATCGCTATCGAGTACCACAATGGCAAAGTCATTAGGCTCCACGCGAGTGGATGCGTTGGCGTAATCGGCTGGTTTGAGAATCTGAATGACATTGGCACTGGATGCGCCCTGTGGTCCGGTATTGCTGTACTGAATGGCAACGGCGCCTGGCGGAAACACCGCGAGCCCCGCCACATTCTGCGTTGAGCCATCTGCGGTTACGCAGTGCGCGGCTGTCAGCAGGATCCGAGGTTTCCACACCGCGGCGCTGCAGCTGCCACTCCACGAGGAACCGGTGTTGATCGCTAAAGCCGCCACTCCGGGATTGCCGGTGGCGGGGGTCCCACCGTAGATCCTCGGTTGAGGCGTGATCGGCGCCGATTCCGCTGACAGCGGCGCTGCCGGAACGAGTAATGCCGCAGTGATCGTTGCGGTTGCCAGTGGTCTAATCCAGGCTGCCATGAAACTCCTTGTGAGATTTTCTCCATGGTAAGTCATGTTCCACGCCAAGTTTCGTTGACCGTGGAATCTCGGAGGTGACGTGTTTGGAAATGGAGACGAAAGTGGGCGAGGAGGGACTCGAACCCCCGACTTCATCCTTGTAAGGGATGCACTCTAACCAACTGAGTTACTCGCCCGGAAGCCTGAAGATTACAGCAGGCGACTAGGCGTGTGACGGCGACTACACTCAGGAGCGTTATGAAGGATCCTCGGCCGGCTGTAGGAATTTTCCTTGCCCTGGTGCTGGGGTTTGTTGTTGCGGATCTCACCGATCAACGGTGGCTCGGCGGAATGGTGCTCGTGGCGATCGGTGGAGTAGCCGGGTATTACATGGTGCTCGCTGCGGGCTGGCCGCGCACAATTCTTGCCACCGCCGTCGCGCTGGGCGGTTTTGTTCTGTCACATCCCTTAGGTGCAGTTCTTGGCTCCTATGGATCCCTTCTACTGGTATCTGCCATGGCTGGTGTGGTTGTCTACGCCATCACGCCCCGCCGATACGTTGGTTGATCACCAGCTTTTGTCGGGATCCGTCGTAGAGTTCTGAGGTAAGTAATCGTCGTATCTGAAGGGAATTCCATGAAAATTGCTGCATCAAGTCTGGCTCTCGTCGGCGCAGCTGCCTTAGTTCTGTCCGGCTGCTCCAGTGACTCCAGCGAAGAAACCATGGTCGGTGGCATGGCCGAGTGCACCGATACCGCAATGCAGGAAGCTGTCGGTTCTGTGTACGGTGATGGCTCCTTCGAGATCACCGGCTACAAGTGTGAAGATGGATGGGCGTATGCGAGCACCGATCCAGCTGATGGTGACATGGGTGCACCACAAATGTTTATTTTCGAGGCTGAGGGACAGTTCTGGATTCCAAAGGATGCTGCGAGCGTCTGCGGAACATACGCTGACGGCAGTTACCCAGCCGATGCCACTGTTCCTGAGTCCATTTATGACCCAGCCTGTCTGGCCGGATAAATAGGTGGATAGGTAGTTTGTGCTTCCCTGCGGGTCAGGGAGCACAGCAATGACGTTGAGTGTGGGTCGCCGCCTGAGGGCGGCCCACACTCATGTTGCCCTCGTGAACTCGCCCTCGTGACCGTCGCCGTGGGGCGTCACGACTAATCTGGCGACATGGCCACTGTGGGGACAATTCGCGAATTACTCGATGCGGAATACCCACCGCTCACGGCCGAGGAGTGGGACAGTGTTGGCCTGATCTGCGGTGATCCAGATGCAACGGTCACCACCGTGTTGTGCGCCCTCGACCCAACGCTGGACGTCGTCTATGAAGCACTGGAAGTGGGTGCCCAGCTGATTGTGACGCATCATCCGCTATTCCTCTCCGGAGTGAGCACCGTGGCTCGAGACACGGTGGGTGGTCGTGTTGTGCACGAGGCCATTGCTCATGGAATTGCGTTATTCAACGCACACACCAATGCCGACCACGCATCGCCTGGGGTTTCCGATGCCCTGGCCGCCATTCTTGGGGTGGTGAATTGCCGCCCGCTAGAGCCGGGTGACAGTGTGACAACGGGGATTGGTCGAGTGGGCAACCTTGCGGAACCGATGCCGCTGTCGGCATTTGCTGAGCGTGTTGCTGCCACGCTGCCCCACAGTGCAGCAGGCATTCGGGTGGCTGGAAACCCCGACCAGATCATTTCGACTGTTGCCGTTTGTGGTGGCTCGGGGGACTCTTTGTTATCCATCGCGGCCACCATGGCTGATGTATATGTGACATCGGATCTCAAGCACCACAAAGTTCTTGATCATCCACGGGATGTATGTGCATTGATTGATGTCCCACACTTTTGCAGTGAATGGCCGTGGGTCCCCATGGTGGCCGCGCTTATTCAGGAACGTACCGCTGGCGCGGTCTCGGCGGTAGTGTCGACCACGCGAACTGATCCTTGGACCATGCATGTTGGTCTGTGAGTCCACTCGACATCCACTACAAAGGAGTTTCCACTGAATATCGAACCAGCAATTCAGGAACAGTTACTCGGTGTCCAAGAGAAGGACACCGAGATCGCCCAGTTGCAGCACAAGTTGGACACACTCCCGGAAATAGCTCAACGAGCTGATCTGGAATCTGACCTCACTCGCGCTCGCAACCAGCACGTGGCAGCCGGGGTGATTCTTGATGACCTTCGCCGGGATCAAGCTCGCTCGGACGCAGATGTTGAGGTGGTGAGGCAGCGAATTGCCAAAGATCAAGGGCTCTTGGATTCGGGAACAATTAACGATCCCAAGCAGTTATCCAGCCTGCAGCATGAGCTGGAGTCCCTAGCGCGTCGTCGCACTGAACTGGAAGACGTTGAGTTAGAAATCATGGAACGTGTTGAGGGGGCAGAGGCGGCAGTTTCGGTTCTCGCCGAACAGGTCGCGGAACTTACCGCGAATCTTGGCCGTGTTACTGCAGAACTGGATCACCTTGTGACAACACTGCGGTCGGATATCGCTGAAGTGGAACGTGAGCGGAGTGCTCGGGCCGCTTCCCTTCCTCCGGAACTGGTGCAGCTCTACGAGAAAATTCGGACCGGTCACTCGGGCGTCGGCGCGGCGTTATTGCACCGGGGACAATGCCAGGGGTGTCGTTTGACCATTCCGCCGCAGGAGATGCACAGCATTAAATCGGCTCCACCGGAACTTGTCCTTCAGTGTGAGGAATGTCGACGCATTTTGGTTCGGACATCAGAGTCAGGGATTTAAGTGGCCCGGGATCTCATTATTGAAGCGGATGGCGGTAGCCGTGGAAATCCGGGTCCCGCAGCATTTGGCACCGTGATTCGCGATTCCCTCAGTGGTGCTGTTATTGCTGAGCTAGCCGGTTCCTTGGGCGTGACCACCAATAACGTCGCTGAGTATCAGGGCGCAATCGCCGGTCTTCGTTATGCGGCACATGTGGATCCCCAAGCCTGCGTGGAAGTCAGGTTGGACTCGAAACTTGTAGTGGAGCAGATGTCCGGCCGGTGGCAGATCAAGCATCCATCCATGCGCGAGTTGGCCCAGGAGGCGCGTGCAGCGTTACCTCCGGGTCAAGTCACCTATTGCTGGGTTCCCCGCGAACGCAATGCTGCGGCAGATGCGTTGGTCAACGAAGTCCTTGATTCCTTCGACGGTGAGACGCCTGTTGTTATTCGCAGGATTCTTGATCCAGACATAACAGGGACACTTCCATCGGACCTTC
>JAIOWY010000012.1:0-20996 GCA_021741845.1 Candidatus Nanopelagicales bacterium | reverse complement strand
CCTGCTGTGTCAGCAGCGCAATTCCATCAATTTCCGCTGTAGTCAATTCGGTGTAGTCCGCTACATGTCGGTAGGGGCACACTAAAAGATGCCCCGAGTTGTAGGGAAAGAGGTTCAGGACAACGTACGCACTCTCGCCGCGCGCGCACACGAGATCAACGTCTGGCGATTCAACGCTGGGGGCGACACAGAATGGACATTCGTTTGGCTTACCCGTTTCACCACGGAGATATTGCATTCGATGCGGCGTATACAACCGATCCCATGCATCAGACATGGCTAGACCTGGATTCGGTCCGCGATTGATTGCACAATCTCACTGACTGCAGACTCAATGGAAACACCATTCTTTTGGGTTCCATCGCGATATCGGAATGACACGGCGTTGGCAGCAATGTCCTCGTCCCCGGCAATCAACATAAAAGGAACCTTGTCCTTTTGAGCCGTGCGTATTTTCTTCTGCATACGGTCGTCTGAAGTATCCACTACCACTCGAACGCCACGTTCCTTGAGTTGAGCGGCAATATTCTCCAAATACGCGTTGTGGGAATCTGTGATTGGAATGCACACCACTTGCACGGGAGCTAACCACGGGGGAAATGCCCCTGCGTAATGCTCGAGAAGGACGGCGAAGAACCGTTCAATAGAACCGAAGAGTGCACGGTGAACCATGATTGGACGTTGCCGCGTGCCATCAGCGGACTGGTACTCCAAATCGAATCGCTGCGGCAGTTGGAAGTCAACCTGAATGGTCGACATTTGCCATGTGCGACCAATCGCATCCTTGGCTTGCACGGAAATCTTGGGGCCATAGAAAGCAGCGCCCCCCTCGTCCAGTACCAGGTCAAGCCCTTGACTCTCCGCCGCTTGACGCAAAATATCGGTGGCTTCTTCCCATTCAGAATCGGTTCCCACGAACTTCTCAGGGTTTTTGGTGGACAACTCTAGATAGAAATCAGTTAACCCGTAATCACGCAAAAGACCTAACACAAAGTCGAGGAGTGAATTCAACTCGTGAGGTAGCTGTTCGAGAGTGCAATAGATGTGAGCGTCATCCTGCGTGAATCCCCGCGCACGAGTCATTCCATGCACCACACCACTTTTCTCGTAGCGATACACGGTTCCAAACTCAAAGAGCCGCAAAGGCAACTCCCGATACGACCGGCCCCTGGAAGAGAAGATCAAGTTATGCATGGGGCAATTCATGGGCTTGAGGTAGTAATCCGCACCTTGGCGCTTGACTTGCCCGTCCTCGTGAAATTCCGCGTCAAGATGCATGGGCGGATACATGCCGTCGGAGTACCAATCCAAATGCCCTGATTGTTCAAACAACGCTGCCTTGGTGATATGCGGCGTGTTCACGAATTCGTATCCAGCTTCTTCATGCCTTTTTCGCGAATAGTCCTCCATCACCCGACGCACAACGCCGCCCTTGGGATGGAATACCGCTAAACCCGATCCAATTTCCTCGGGGAAGCTGAATAAATCTAGTTCCGCGCCCAACTTGCGGTGATCACGCTTTTCAGCCTCGGTTAAGAAATCTAGGTACGCTTTCAAGGACTCCTTGGACGGCCACGCCGTGCCATACAGTCGCTGCAAGCTTTCCTGATTCTGATCACCTAGCCAGTATGCGGCAGATGAGCGCATGACTTTGATTGCATTCGATGGTATGTAGGTGGTGTCGGGGACATGAGGACCTCGGCACAGGTCACCCCAACACCTCTCCCCCGTCTTGGTGTTCAGGTTGTCGTAGATGGTCAGCTCCGCGCCGCCCACCTCCATCACATCGGAGTCGAGCACGGTCGCACCGGTATCAGGTGAGATTAACCGGAGCTTGTACGGCTCCCCAGCCAGCTCCTGCTCTGCTTGCTCCTGCGTCACAACGCGGCGCACAAAAGTTTGTTTCGACTTGATGATCGACTGCATTTCTTTCTCGATCGCGTTCAGAGTTTCCGGGGTGAACGCCTCCGGTGTATCAAATTCGTAATAGAAACCGTCTTTGATAGGTGGCCCAATTCCTAGCTTGGCAGCCGGGATCAACTTTTGTGTCGCCTGGGCGGCAATGTGAGCCGCTGAATGACGCAATACGGCCAGGCCTTCCTCCGATTCGACACTGACTCCCTCGACGTGATCTCCCGCACTCAAGGGAGTCACTAGGTCAACCAACACCCCATTGACGCGCATCACGACTACGCCAGTTTCTTTGGGAAAAAGATCCAGTCCCTTGATTGCCTCGGGGTGCTCCTGGATCTCTGCGCCGTGGTCGGTCACCAGTGTGAGTTGCACGAGCGCCTGGCCTTTCTTGTGGGTGAAACACGTTCGGACTGGATTCGGTGGGCGATACTGGGTTCGAACCAGTGACCCCTCGCGTGTGAAGCGAGTGCTCTACCACTGAGCCAATCGCCCGAATTCAGGCTCAACCGTACCTGTCCCACCCCCACTGACCGAACTCCCCACCCCTATCACCATGGATGAACCCACGTCCATCAACAAATACCACTTAGCCCCTTGTCAATACGAGAAACTCACAACTCAGGGTTTACCGTATGAGGGATGGAAACGTGTCCATCCACTTCTCCGAATACACGAAAGCAGGAATGCCCATGAAGCAACGTTCCCCCTGGCGGCTCATCTCCAGCGCCATCGCTACTGCCGCCCTCGTTGGTGGCTCACTAGCCTTAGGCGCTCCCGCCGCCCATGCAGATGCTCCCATCGGCGGTTGTTCGATTTCAGGAAACAGTAATAATGCCGTGGGCATTACCCAGCAACTGACTGTCCAAGACTGTCAAAGTTACGGCCAAATTGGTATTGGATATAACGGAGCTCCAGCTTCACAGTTCATTGACATCTATCAAGGAACCGCAACGAATGCCATTGCGAGCTGGACACCATTAATGGCAGGAACAGCGAGCCTGTTCCTTGGAAACGCGATCTATGCGCAGTCTCAGATTTCCAGAGTGACAACAACAACCACAGTTTCCGCTCCTAATAATGCGCAAATTGGTGTTGCCACAAAGATCACCGTTACTGTGCAATCGGCTAGTCCGAGTAACTACAACCCAACCGGTCAAGTAGTGGTCAAAGATGTGAACGGCGCAACGTTAAACACAATGGGCCTGACACCAGGCCCAGGCACTGGACAGTCCTACGCCTACTACTGGTGGACACCAACGGTCGCGGGTAGCTATACATTCCAGGCTACTTATACTCCCGATGCAAACGATCAGGGTTCGGTCTCACCACAGGACTTCGTGGTAGCAACACCAAGCGGAAGCCCAATAACGCTTACACATCCAGCCCAAATGACGCAAGGTGTTCCGGTTACCCTCACAGCGACTGTCTACCCGAAGTCGATGAAGGGCTCTGTTGGTTTCACATTGAACGGAAATCCGATTAGCGCTTCTATCCCCCTAAACAATGGTGTGGCAAATTTCACCTGGACACCAAATGTGACAGGACAGGTAACTTTGGGTGCGAGCTACACGACACCTCAAGGTGGAAGTGGATCCACGTCAGATAACGTGAACATCATTGCCGGACCCGTAGCGAGTGATGCCATTACATTGGTGCAACCGGGCTGGGGAGCCTGGAACAATGGGGGCGCCTACAACATGGGCAACGGCTCCAACTTCACTTTCCAGGCAAGCACCCTTTCGGGAGCTCCTGTCACATTGAGTGAGACGGGACCGTGCGTGGTATCTGGATTAAACCTCCAAGTCAACTCAGGATCCGGTGTTTGCAACATGAAGGCATCGTCACCTGGTGCAAATGGCTATGCGGGTGTTACGTACAACTACACCATTAACCTCGTTCCGGGACAGCAAACCGCAACCCTGTCCGCTCCTGCTTCGGGTCGGTACAAGGTTGGTCGCGTGCTTGTCCTGGAGTCACCGAACCAGCAGGACACCGACGCCGGCCAGAACATCAGCTGGAAAATCAACAAGGCTGGCAAGAAGCATTGCCAACTCTTGTATCCCAATACCGGTGCGGTGACCTTGAAGATCAAGAGAAAGGGCACCTGCACTGTTACCGGTACGGCACCCGGTGTTGCCGGACAGTGGTTGAAGTTCCAAACGGCTCGTAAATACACAGGTCGCTAAACAATTTAACTAAGGAAGCGCGATGCCCCACGGGGTGTCGCGCTTCTTTATGTTCGCTGTCGGTCCCTTAGCTCTTGGAGAGCGGCCATGGCGCGAGTGGTTCCTGGCCCTGGAGACTCGAATACCCGCTCTCCACAACGCTCCACGGGGTGAATGCCGCGGGTGCTCGACGTAAGGAACATCTCTGACGAATTATCCAGATCCGTCTCTGTCAACACCATTTCACGGGCGAGCTCATTCTCGAGGAGTAGTCCGCGAATAATTCCAGGTAGCGGTCCACATTCCGCGGCAGGCGTCACGATTTCGTTATTGACCACGAGGAAAATATTTGTCGATGTTCCCTCGACAAGGAATCCTTGCGAGTTGAGATACAAACCTTCTGAGAAACCTCGTTCCTGCGCCCACTGCATGCCCACAATATTGGCGGCATAGGAGGTGGATTTGATACCTGTGAGCGGGGACGATTCATTTGCCCTCCACGGAAGCACAATGCATGTGGTTGTCTCTGGCCAAGGCTCCATGGGTACAACAGTGACAAGAATGCTGGGTTGATCACCCAATAGGGTGGCCGTGATTCGGAGCCGGGCGAGTGAAGCGACCTCACCATTGGCCGCGAGCACCTCCGCCACCCCGCGTATCACCGATGATTGCGGAATCTCCCCCGGTCCAATGCGGGGCCAAGAACGGGCCAATCGGTCAAGGTGCCGGTCTAGGAACTCTGCTCGGCCGTTGGTGACGAGTAACGTCTCAAAAACACCCTGCCCGACCAAATACCCTCGGTTTGTCGCGCTGATCTGCGGTGAGTGAGTGAGTTCACCATCTTGCCAACTCATGAGATTAGCCATGTGAGTTCCTTGTCCACGAGGCCACTTCAGATAGGCGACGCGCCTTCAATTCGGTTTCTTCCCATTCCATCTCAGCATCCGAATTCCACGTGATGCCCGCGCCCGTGCCGAATTTCAACTGGTCACCCTCAAACCAAAAAGTTCGAATGGCAACAGCTAACTCGGCTTGGTTTTTATCTGCATCGATCCAACCGAATGCTCCGCAATAGATGGATCTGGGCTCCTCTTCCAATTCCTCAATCAGTTGTACCGCCGTACTCTTTGGTGCCCCGGTGACTGATCCGGGCGGAAATGTTGCCGCGAGAAGCTCCCCCCAGTCATTCCCATGGGACAAGTCGGCGGTAATGGTCGACACGAGTTGCACCAAACCTGGATGCTTTTGGATGTCAAGTAATTCGGTTACTCGCACGCTGCCCGTCTGTGCGCACCGAGACAGGTCATTACGCACCAGATCAACAATCATGATGTTCTCGGCTTCGTCTTTTGCCGAGATACCTGACGGATCCGTTGCCGTCCCCTTGATGGGTCCGGAGGCAATGCGCGTTTCATCTCGGGAGAGGTAGAGCTCCGGACTGGCGCAGGCAATATGCACCTGGTGCTCCGGCAAGCGCAAAGCACCGCCATACGGTGCCGGATTCCCATCTTGAAGAAGGGCATCCAAAGCCATGACATCTGCCTCCGGATCGAGTACCGCGGAGCGGATTCGACAGATATTCACTTGATACACCTCGCCACGCTCAATCCGAGCCCTTGTGGTCTCCACCGCCTGTATATATCCACTCCTGGACATGGATGAGGTCCACGATGCGGTGTCTATCCCCGGCCACCAGCCGAGAAGGTCGGACGGAACATCACCCTCCTGCCAGGTGGCAAATCGGGCAAACACCGGTTGGCCGGTGAAAGGCACGGCCACCGCCCACCTTCCGCCGACTTCCACCTCGGAAATATCCGCGGTAACGCGCTGTAGTTCGGTGGCATAGATACCACCAAATCGAGCCATGGGCGGAAGGGCCATAGGCATAGCCTGCCGGTTGGTCAACTGACTACCGCGTGGGGATAGCAGATACGGATCGGATATGGTTTGCACTCGCCTGGTCTCGTGGAGCAGGCACGCGGACGTAGCGCAGCTGGTAGCGCATCACCTTGCCAAGGTGTGGGTCGCGGGTTCGAATCCCCTCGTTCGCTCGAGGGTGGTACCTCACCTTGACGGTGGAGTGGCCGAGAGGCGAGGCAACGGCCTGCAAAGCCGTGTACACGGGTTCAAATCCCGTCTCCACCTCGAAAAACTGCACAGATTCACAGTTGGACCCATCGGGCGATTGGCGCAGGGGTTAGCGCGCTTCCTTGACATGGAAGAGGTCATAGGTTCGATTCCTATATCGCCCACCACACACCAAGACTTGAGCGACCTATTCAGGCGCAGTTCCAGCCGTGAAATTATGGACACATCGCGCTGATATCGTCGATGAGCGCCCGGCGGAACTCCTGGGCAACGGCCACCGTCGATTCATCCCGGCACATTTTTTGATACACCGGAATGCCGGCACCTTCAATGTCTCCATGCCCCGCCCCCGGAATGACGCGCACCTCCACCTGAGGCTGGGTGGCAAGGTACTTTTCCAGCCGGCTATGCCGATTGCATGCCGAAGGGGGTGCCAACACTGCCCGGATCGATACTCCCTGCAATCGCGGAAGGTAGCGAGAAATCAGGTGATTAGGACTGTCCACTCCGTCGGCGTAAATCAGACCTGCGAGGTCCGCGCCCCCTTTCTGCAACTCGCTGGCAATAAATGTTGCCGCCGCGGCACCGGCGGAATGCCCCACCAGCACTAACGGACGAGCGGGAAACTTCACCGTGATGCGACGGGTAATGGATCGCAGGTGGCGCTTGTCCATGTACAACACCGGGAAATAGGTGGGAGCCAGAGTGATAGCTGTGCAGTCGAAACCGCTCCTCTGGACCTCACCAACAAAGAGCTTGAGACGATCCGCCGTCCGGGTGAAACCCGGGAAAACAATCACGATCGGCTCGTGTTGAGCGGCCTGCATATGTCAATGCTAGGTGATTACCCAAGGCATGGTGGCTACTCAGTTACTCTCGGCGACGTGAGCGCAATCCTGCATGGAATTCGAGTTGTTGAACTCACCTCCAATATTGCTGCCCCCTTCGCTGGCGAAGTATTGGCTCAATTCGGTGCCGACGTCACGCATATTGAGCCACCACAGGGTGACGATTCCCGACGCATGTCCCCCGTCATCGGCGAGGAGTCAGCCTATTTCCGGGTGGTCAATGCGGGCAAAGATTGCGTGTCCCACGATTTGCGTGATCCCGAAGAGGTACAGCAAGTGCACGATCTTCTAGCGCACGCTGATGTGTTTGTGACGAATATGCGTCCACACCGATTGGTTGAACTGGCACTTGATGCCGAGGCCCTCACATCCCAATTCCCTCGGCTGATCACCGGCTATCTCACGGCCTATGGTGATCACACCTCAGAAGCCAACCAGTCAGGCTATGACGGCGTGGTCCAAGCACGAACTGGGATTGTCAGCGTGACTGGTGAATCGGAACCAGCCCGTGCTGGAGTTTCCATTCTTGATATCGGATCAGGCACCTGGCTCGCCTTGGGCATAGTGGCTGCCCTTTATGACCGGGAGAAAACAGGTCGGGGATCGAGTATCGCCACGTCACTGATGGAGACAGGGGTGCACTGGTCGGCGTACCACCTAGCCGCGTACCAGGTGACCCACGAGGCATCGCGACGCCACGGAACAGGGCATCCAGCTTTTGCCCCCTACGGCATTTATCCCACGGCTAACGGTGAGATATTGATAGGTGTGGGAGGCGACGCCGTCTTTGCTCGCCTCACCCAGGCGCTGTCCATGGAGTGGATGCTGATTGACCCGCGCTTTGCAACGAATGCGGCGCGCGTGGCAAACAACATCGCTTTGAGCGAGGAACTGACACAGGCTCTGGCGTCCCTGACACAGGAATCGGCCATGGAGAAATTACGTGCCCAAGATGTGCCTGCTGACCTGGTGCAACAGCCTGAAGACCTGTTACGCGACCCCAGCGCTCAAGAACAGTTGGGCGACCACGATTTTCGTATTCCCGCGCTACCACTGCGCATTAATCAGCGGTATCCAGGCCGTTAAGGCGATGACTTACGGAATAGCCCCGCCACAATCGCGACCAAGATTGTTGCCAACACGATCTGCGTGATGAAGGTGAGCCAGAAGCCCCACCCAGCCGCCTGACCAATAAGGAGGCCACCCCCGGCACCGACCACGCCAATAAAGACGGTCATGAGACAGCCAATGGGCTGCATGGAAGGCACCAGGATGCGGGCAATGAGCCCAATGACAACCCCGGCTAACAAACCACTGAGAATTCCTTCAATTTCCATGGCCCTAGCCAACCACCTTGGCACCTGAATCGGCAAGAGCGGCAAGCCGGGAAAGACATCTGAAATATTTCTTGCGGTAGCCACCTTTGAGCATGTCAGCGGTGAAAATCTTGTCTAAACGAACACCGCTGTTGATCACCGGCACCGACCGGTCATACAGTCGATCGACGAATGTCACCACCCGTAGCGCTTGAACTTGGTCTCGCACCGGGGTGACATCGAGAATTCCCAACAGCGAGATGTCCTGCACAACGGAGCCAAAATGAGCTGGATGCACCGTGGAGAGAAAGGCGAGGAGTTCTGCCCAGGTCACAACGAGGGCATTAGCATCACCGCGATCCGCCACCGCGGCCTGAATGTGCTCGGTACTGAAAGGTTCCGTGGCGAATGACAAATCGCGGTGCCGAAAATCGGGGCCGTCAATACGAATGGTGTCAAAGTGGGCAGCGAGCCCTTGAATTTCCCGGGTGAAGTCTTCAGACGCAAACCGTTCTTCACCCAGTCGATCCGGCAAGGTATTCGAAGTCGCTGCCAAGTAAACCCCCGAGTCGACCAACTCCCCCAAAAAGGTTGACATGAGAACTGTGTCACCGGGATCGTCTAACTCGAATTCATCGATGCACACCAGAGTCTTAGTCGAGAAAAGTCGAACTGCTTCGCGGAAACCGAGGAGCCCGATCACGTTGGTGTATTCAACGAAGGTCCCCCATGATGTGGCATCCGCCTCCACCGCATGCCACAACGCTGCCAAGAGGTGCGTTTTACCGACACCAAAGCCCCCGTCGAGATAGACACCTGGGCGGGACTCGGGTGGTTGTCCTCGACGGAATAATTTCCGCGATCGTGGTGCCTTTCCGACGTTAATCCGCTCCGCAAACACCTCGAGCGCGGCTTTGGCAGCCCCTTGGGAGGGCTCCTGAGGATCAGGCAGATAGGTGGCGAAGGAGGCTTCAGCGAACTGGGGTGGCGGCACCAGATCTCCGATGATTCGCTCGACACTCACGGAAGTCGTCAAGTCGGGCAGGCGGCGCACGTGCCGAGCCTAAAGCCTCCACCAATGGAGTGCCGACCGCCACTAGGCTCAGGGAGTGAGCATCTCAACCGAAGTTTTCCTCTTTTTCGCGGTCGGCCTGGGCATTTTTGGTCTGGTCTTTGTCCTCCTCGGGCTTTCCAGCGAGCGAGGCTACTGGTCCCAGCGTGATCCCTCCGGAGATGCCCGCCGCGATGCCACGAAGTTTTCCTCGATCTACCACCGGGCATTCACTATTGCCGCAGGCGAATACCGTGCACCGCTGCGGATCGCCGCCATTGGCGTTGTTATGTGGTACTTCGCCCTGGCCGCTGTTGTTTTGGCGGTTATTTCGGCGATTGTGTAGACCCTGTCACGCGTACTTTGTCGGGCTGACAGGACTTGAACCTGCGACCTTCCGGCCCCCAGCCGGACGCGCTACCAAACTGCGCCACAGCCCGAATGCTGCAGGCGGAACACTATCTCATGGGACTCAAAGGCTAACGGCGCGATCGCTTTTCACGAACGCGCATGACCACCCGAATGGGTGTCCCATCAAATCCGAACTCCTCGCGCAAGCGCCGCTCAATGAATCGGCGATACCCAGCCTCGAGGAAGCCGGTGGTGAACAGCGCGAAGGTGGGAGGACATGAGGACACCTGGGTGCCAAAGAGGATCCGAGGTTGCTTACCGCCGCGCAGCGGATGGGGGTGAGCCGCTGTCAGATCAGCAAAGAACCGATTGAGCGTCCCCGTTGGAACACGTGAATCCCAGTTGTCCAGCGCCAGTTCCAAGGCAGGAGCAAGCTTCTCCACATGGCGTTTGGTCTTGGCCGAAATATTGACCGTCGGCGCCCAGCTCACCTGGGCTAACTCACGGTCAATTTCCCTGGTCAAATAATGGCGACGCTCTTCATCTGTTAAATCCCATTTATTGAAAGCAATAACCAAAGCACGCCCAGATTCGATGACCATGGAAATGATCCGTTGATCCTGTTCGCTCACCGGCTCCGAAGCGTCAATCAGCACGATTGCTACTTCGGCTCGCTCGAGGGCAGCCTGGGTGCGCAGGGTGGCGTAATACTCGTGCCCAGACGCTTCCTTGGCTCGCTTTCGAATTCCCGCGGTGTCGACAAACCACCACAAACGATCACGAATCTCGACTAACTCGTCCACTGGATCAACAGTCGTGCCCGCAACGTCGTCGACCACCACCCGTTCCGAACCCGCCAATGCGTTAAGCAGCGATGACTTACCCACATTGGGCTTACCCAAAAGGGCTACCCGACGGGGAGCCCCCTCCTTGGCCTGACCTGAACCGACCTCGGGGAGCAGGGAGACAACAGTGTCGAGGAGGTCTCCCGAGCGGCGGCCATGTAGACCTGAAACCGGGTGTGGCTCCCCCAGCCCTAACCCCCACAGGGCGGTGGCTTCTAGCTCAGCATTGTGGTCGTCTGCTTTATTTGCCACCAAAACGGTTGGTTTACCCGACTTGCGAATGACGTCAACAACCGCCTCGTCGGTTGTCGTGGCACCCACCATGGCGTCCACCACAAAAACAACCAAGTCTGCTTCTGCAATGGCTCGTTCGGCCTGGGCAGCAATTTGGGAGTGAATTCCGCGAACATTGCGCTCCCAACCCCCGGTGTCCACAACGAGAAACTTTCGTCCGTTCCACTCGGCTTCATAGCTGACTCGGTCGCGAGTCACGCCGGGGACATCCTCTACAACTGCTTCACGACGACCAATGATGCGATTAACAAGGGTGGACTTGCCGACATTGGGTCGCCCCACTATGGCTACGACCGGAAGATTCGCCGTGGATGCAAGCTCGGCAAGGTCTAGGTCAAAATCACCGAACTCCTCACGGGCCGCTGCTAGCGCGAGGGCGAGGAATTCATCTTCTGTGGCGTCTTCGTCGAAGTCCACAGAAATTTCACGCGCATCCGGATCTGGTAACTCGGACTCGTGATCATTCATTGTGCTGCCTTTCCACCCATTCTCTGCAGCACCATCTCTTGATGATCCGCTACTACTTGCCGAGACCATTCCGACACGTATCGGACAACTCGAACTTCCCCACCTTGTGACGCATCAGGAAGTTCCACCTCTGATACAAGACGAGCTTGGCCAAAATACACGTTGACCCTGGTGCGCAATGCAGGTGGCTGGCGCACCCACGGATGGACGCGCCCATGCCCAGTATCAACGAACACCGAAACGGGAACCACAGGTACCTGTGATTGACGGATGAGAAACCCGGAATCGACAATGTCTCGGTCGCAGAGCACAACGCCCCCATTGGACAAAATATCGGCTGCAGCCAATTGGGCATCGATGGCTAGCGGCACCTGAACCGGGATATCTCCCCCCAGATCGGGGATCGAGGGCTCAACCAGCGCTTGAGCTGGGCGATTAAGCATTGATTTCACCAACAACAACCCGGTGGAACCTAACCCCGAACTGAGGAGCAACGCTCCTCCTGCACTCGGTACATGGAAGGCGCCATGAACCTGTACTCGGTAGACCATGCGTCCCAGGATCGACCCGATATTGCGCGCATGAGTTGAGCGGCGAAATGCACTCCGACTCACGGGAGCGAGTACACCTCTCGAGCACGGGCAATAATCAACGACACGACTTCCTGCTGTGTCATGTCCGTTGTATCGATCACGAGTGCATCTGGGGCTGCCTTTAACGGAGACAACTCCCGAGATGAATCTTTCGAGTCACGCTCCGTTAGAGCCTTTTCCATAGCTTCAATATCGGATTCAGTGAGCGCTGCACCTAATTCAGTGCTTCGGCGAAGCGCCCTGACCCGTGGGTCCGCGGTCAAATAAATCTTGAGCGGAGCGTGGGGCAACACGACAGTGCCAATATCCCGCCCTTCAATGACCACGCCGAGCTGTGAGGATGCCACGGTGGAACGCTGAATGTCCACTAGTCGCTCTCGAACCTGCTGAACAGCGCTCACAGCACTCACCGCTTCCGTCACCTCCGGCGATCTAATAGCTGTGGTGACATCTACGGAATCGACGGTGATGGAGGCTTGGTCGGGACGTGTAGTGATCACGACGTTGACCCGATCTGCAATGTCGGCAACACCACGTGAGTTATCAGGATCGATTCCTGCCTCGAGCACGGCCCACGTGATGGCACGGTACATGGCCCCCGTATCGAGCATTATCCACGAGAGTCTCTGAGCTACATCTCGACTGACAGACGACTTTCCCGATCCTGCTGGACCATCAATCGCAACTATGTGTTCGGTCATGCGCGCCCTCGAGTACTGAATCCGAGTTCCTCTAACCCTGCCTCAAGGGTTTCTGCTTCGCCCTGACGAACAAAGAGCTGCACAATGCCTGATGGGCGCCCCATAACGTGCTCAATGCGCACGTCTTCTAAGTTCACCCGCAGGCCACCTGCCGCCGTAAACAATTCCGCTAACGCTCCGGGTTTGTCAGAGACCATCACATTGACTGCCTCAAACGTAACGGGTGTCCCACCGTGTTTGCCGGGAACGCTCGACCGGCCAGTATTACCCCGCGTGAGCATGTCGGATATTGCACCGGAATCACCATCAGCCAGTGCATTACGCACATGACTCAATGTTGAGATAAGTGAATCCACCACCAGAAGAACCTCGGCGGAGTTGGTCAGGAGTATTTCCCGCCAGAGTTGCGGATCCGATGCTGCAATTCGTGTCATGTCGGTCAATGCAGCGCCGGATATGGCCAGATCTTCAGGGTCGTGATTTAGTAATTCACCCGCGAGCACACTCGACAGAATCTGGGGGGCATGCGAGACAGTTGCGACAACTCGATCGTGGTGCTCGGCGGACATCTGTACCCAGGTACTTCCCATGTCGCCGATCACACCGTGGAGCATCTGCATTCGTTCAGGTTCGCTAGATACAGATGGCGTAATCACCCACACCCGATCCTCAAAGAGGTCCGCACGCGCCGACCGTGGTCCGGACTGCTCCCTTCCTGCCATGGGATGCGCGCCAACCAGTCGATCGGGGTCGCAGCCCAGAGCTACCGCACGTTGCATCACAGCGTTCTTCACCGATGTGACATCGGTAATCGTTGCGCCCGGAAACTCCAGTGAAGCGTGGGCCATAACGCTCGCGGCTTGAGTCGGTGGCACACAGACAAAAACAATGCCCACGTCCCGGGGATTGTCAGGCGTATTGACTCCGAGGTGCCGAGCTAACTCCTCGTGTTCGAGGTTTGTGTCCGCACCGCTGACCACATAACCCTGACGCTGTAGGGACATGGCAATGGATGCGCCAATCAACCCAAATCCAATAACGTGGACCTGAGGTCGATCCGACTCCTCAGGCATCCGCTGATCCCCGGTGATTGTGCGGGAGATCCTTGCGCAGCACTTCAGTACCTCGCAGATACACGTGAGTGATGTCTGCCCTAGACCGGTCCGTTTCGACATGAGCCATGATTCTGATCACCTGAGGCAGTGCACCCACCACATCCATTTCCTGGGCGCACATCAAGGGGACATCATGCAGTCCGTGCAACCGAGCACCGGCTGCCGGAAATGCAGAGCGCAGATCAGGAGTGCCGGTGAGGAAGAGGCTAATGACATGATCCTCTGCAACCGAATTACGTTGCAGCATCTCGGCAATGAGCTCTCCCACCGCTTCGGACATTTCCTCCGCATTGTCCTGGGATAGGCAGGTTGCTCCCCTAATTGCTCGCATGGCCATTTGCGGAGTCTACTGTGGGATTGTCAGAGTCCGGCCGCCGTATAAAGGGATCTGAGCTCCGGTCCTTGGATGGTTCGCACTGTGCCCGGACGTTGCTGCCCCAAATGAATGGGGCCAATCCGGGTCCGCACTAACGCCGTTACCGGCGCGCCGACGGCCTCGAACATGCGACGAACAATTCGATTACGACCCTCATGGATAACTATTTCCACCATGGCGGCATTAGCGCCTCGACTGACAACGCGCGCGGTGGATGCAGCCGCGGGTCCATCGTCTAATTCCACACCGGTCACCAAGGCGGAAACCTCCTGAGAGCCGATCTCTCGGACGGTCGCAACATATGTTTTATCAACCCCATGACTGGGGTGTGTCAGTCGCTGAGCCAGTTCACCGTCGTTAGTAAGAAGGAGAAGCCCTTCTGTGTCAGCATCGAGACGACCCACATGAAAAACCCTCGTTTCTGCGTCGCGGAAATAGTCTCCAACACAGGGACGACCTTGATCATCTGTCATGGTGGTTAGCACACCCCGTGGCTTATTGAGGAGGTACACGACCATTTTCGCCTTGGTTGGGACGCGCTCGCCATTGACGTGAATAACGTCCTGCTCTGGATCAACTCGCAGGCCCTGCTCGGACACCACATTCCCGTTGACCGTGACGCACCGTTTATCGATAAGTGCCTCACATGCACGGCGACTTCCCAGCCCAGCTTGGGCTAATACTTTCTGCAGGCGAATACCGTGTTCGGATTCGCCCGAGGTGTTAGTCACCCGAAGCAACCGACTCAAGTACCGCATCGAGATCGGCGAGATCAGGGAGATGCTCAGCTAACGGAGGTAAATCCTCTATCGACGCAATACCCATACGCTCGAGGAAGAACGACGTCGTCTTATAAAAGATCGCCCCGGATTCGTGCTCCGTGCCCGCCTCTTCAATGAGCCCCCGAGTCAGCAGAGTTTTAATAACACCATCCACATTGACCCCTCGGACAGCACTCACACGGCCCCTGGTAACCGGCTGTCGGTAGGCGATCACCGCCAAAGTTTCTAGGGCGGCCTGCGTTAGGCGAGCCTGCTGGCCGTCAATAACCCAGCGTTCAATCAGGGGCGAACACTCCGCACGGGTGTAAAACCGCCACCCACCAGCAACTTCACGTAAATCAAATCCTCGGAGATCGGCCGTATAGCTCTCGGCGAGACTGATCAAAGTCTGCTCCACATCAGCTTCCGGCGAGCGGGTGACTTGGGCCAAATCCCGGGAGGTCATGGGTTCATCGGTGAGTAACAGCAGGGCTTCTAGTGCCGCGGCCAGGCTGGGTGCGCCGAGTGAAGAGTCATCCTGTTCGGAGAGATCCTCAACAACTTCGTCAACTGTGTCCTCGGTCATGGCGTTTCACCTGCTCCTTCCGTGGACGCAATTTCCACGACGTCACCTTCCACTGTGCCAACATCAATTGCATCGATATCACGTTCAATATCGAATTCATCTGTTACTTCTATTTCACCGTCGTCTTGCCCCACCCACCGAATAGTGAGATCTCCTAATGGGCTTACTTGTTCAAAGACCACGACCTGTTCCCGATACAGTTCGAGCAGAGCCAGGAAGCGCCCCACGATTAACAAGGTCGTGTCGCAATCAGAGGTTAATGCTCTAAAGGCAGAGGTTCTTACCCGACGAAGCCTGTCAACAATGATGGCGGCTTGCTCACGAACCGAAACGCGTTGAACGTGGATATGTGAAATACCGACTTCCTCAATCGGTTTCGGTGTCAAGGCTCGAGCCGCCATGGCTGCGAATTGATCGGGACCCAGCCCAATCATGACTTCGGGGAGTAGCTCGGAAAATTGCGGTTCTAATCCAACGGTACGCGGGAAAGACTTGCTCGCCGTGCTCATCATGTCGGTGAATATGCGCGTGATCTCTTTGTAGGCGCGATATTGAAGGATACGGGCAAAGAGTAGATCCCGGGCTTCGAGTAGTGCGAGATCTTCCTCGTCTTCCACTTCACCTCGGGGTAGCAAACGTGCTGCCTTAAGATCGAGCAACGTGGCTGCGACGACAAGGAAACTACTCGTTTCATCGAGGTCCCACGATTCGCCTTGTAAACGAATATGGGCAATAAAATCGTCAGTGACCTGATGTAACGCCAGTTCTGTGACTTCCAGTTTGTGTTTGGAAATGAGTGACAGAAGAAGATCAAAGGGGCCTTCGAAGTCCCCCACCCGAACAGAGAATCCGGTGTCAGACGCGATTTCCTCAGACGACTCGGCAGTAACAGATGTCACCGAGCCAGAACCTCACGAGCAAGCCGGCGATACGCCTCTGCACCAGAACTGGTTGCTGCAAATTGAGTGATCGGTTCCCCCGCAACTGCCGAATCAGGGAACTTGACCGTTCGGTTAATCGTGGTGGTGAACACGGTATCCCCAAAGGCACCCGTTACCGACTCGAGGACCTCGCGACTGTGCAAGGTACGTGGGTCGTGCATTGTTGGTAACACCCCAACAATCTTTAGGTTGGGATTCAACCGCGATGTCACTTTGTCGATTGTGTCCTTTAAAAGGGCCACACCACGCAATGCGAAATACTCGGTGACCATGGGAATAATTACTTCAGAGCTGGCCGTTAATGCATTTAGTGTCAACAGGCCGAGTGACGGCTGGCAATCAATAAGCACAATGTCGTAGTCGTCGATAATGGGCGCGAGCGCGCGTTGAAGCGCATATTCCCGACCCACCTCGCTCACCAACTGCACTTCAGCTGCCGAGAGATCAATATTGCTCGGGATCAGATCGAGATCTGGAACATTCGTGGTGGTAATGACGTCCCCCACGTGACAATCATTGTCCGTTAAGAGGTTATAAATTGATAGATCAGCAGCATTGGGGTTCATGCCTAAGGCAACGGAGAGAGCACCCTGTGGATCGAAGTCCACCAACAGCACCTTGCGTCCATATCCGGCTAGAGCTGCTCCCAGGGACACCGTGGACGTCGTCTTACCCACTCCCCCTTTTTGGTTCACCATGGCAATCACCCGAGCAGGGCCGTGACTGCTCAGCGGCGACGGCTCAGGAATCTCGGGGAGACTGGAGAATTCGGACTCAGACATGGTGACTGCAGCCTACTGGGTTTCAGTGCTCCAGAGGGACATTGGTTGCACCCATCCAGCCACGGGTGTGCTACTTCGCCCGAGGGTGGGCATCCGCGTAGATTTCCCGGAGGGTATCTACGGTAACCATGGTGTAAATCTGGGTGGTAGTCACCGAAGCATGCCCCAGCAACTCCTGAACTGACCGGACATCCGCCCCTCGTTCTAAGAGGTGGGTGGCATAGCTATGGCGAAAAGAATGAGGGGTCACACCGGTCAGCCCGGCGACCGAAGCCGTTCGCGAAATAATCTCCCAGGCACTTTGCCTCGAGAGGGGCTTACCCCGACTATTGAGGAAAATGCGATGCATAAGTGAACTCGTGTTTTTTGCCATGAGCGCAGGTCGTTCGTCGTGGATATACCGTGACACCGCCTCGAGCGCCATGGACCCTACGGGTACTAATCGAGTTTTATTACCTTTACCGGTGACCACGAGCGTCCCCGTCTCCCGGTCAATGTCATCAAGGTCAGTAGTCACGAGCTCCGAAATCCGCACCCCCGTGCCGTAGAGCAATTCGATAATCGCGGTGTCGCGAGCCGGGTATTCCGATTGACCTGCCGAATCAATGATCGCCAGAATACTGTCATAGGACAAAGCCTTGGGTAACCGTCGCGGAATGCCGGGCGGCTTGACATCTGCCGCTGGATCACTGGAAACCCAGTTCTCCGCAATGGCGAATTTGTGGAACCCGCGAACTGACACTACGACCCTCGCTGCACTAGAGGCGCTGAGATCGGATGCCAAGGACGCGGCAAAGTCGCTCACTGCGTTGGGCGTGACTTGTTCGATGTCAATCAGATCGTGGTCAGCACACCACGCGCTATATCTTGCTAAGTCACGCTGATACGCCGCCACGGTGTTGGTGGATAACCCTCGCTCAATACGTACATGATCGAGGTATCCACGGATTGCTGACGTTAACTTCAGGCGAGCACCTGTTCAACGGTGACAAGCGGGAGTCCGAAAGACTCGGCAACAGCTGAATACGTCACCTGACCGTTGTGCACATTCAGACCCAAGGCTAATGCTGGGTCATCAGCGAGCGCCTGCTTCCAACCCTTGTCCGCTAACGCCACGGCGTAGGGCAGTGTGACGTTTGTTAGTGCGTAGGTGGATGTATGCGGTACGGCACCTGGCATGTTGGCCACGCAATAGAAGACCGAGTTATGCACGGCATATGTCGGCTCCGCATGCGTTGTTGGCCGAGAGTCCTCGAAACAGCCGCCCTGATCAATGGCAATGTCCACCAGGACGGAACCCGGCTTCATGCGCGAGACCAGCTCATTGGAAATCAATTTAGGTGCCTTGGCTCCAGGAACGAGTACTGCCCCGATCACCATGTCCGCGTCCAAGACTGCTTGCTCAATTTCAAATGTATTGGAGGCAACTGTTTGCATGTGTCCTTGGTAAATGGCATCCACCTGACGAAGTCGGGCAATGTTTTTATCAAGTAGAAGAACTTCAGCTTGCATGCCCAGGGCAATCGCAGCAGCGTTCATGCCCGCCACCCCAGCACCCAGAACAACAACTTTGGCTGCATAGACACCGGACACTCCGCCCATGAGCACTCCGCGACCACCGTGGGCGCGCATCAGGGAGTGCGCACCGACCTGGGGTGCCAGTCGGCCAGCGACCTCGGACATGGGAGCGAGCAGGGGCAGGGAGCCGTCAGCGAGCTCAACGGTTTCGTAGGCGATAGCGGTAGAGCCTGATGCAATAAGAGCGTCGGTGCACTCTTTGGATGCAGCCAAGTGCAGGTACGTGAAAATAACTTGGCCAGCTCGCATGCGGTGGTACTCCGCCGCTATTGGCTCCTTAACTTTCAAAATCATGTCCGCCGTTTCCCACACCAAGTCGGCGGTGGGAAGCATGGTGGCTCCTGCAGCAATAAAGTCTGTATCCGGAATCGAGGAGCCAACACCGGCACCCGCTTCAATGACAACCTCGTGTCCATGGGTAATAAATTCGTGGACACCGGCGGGGGTGATAGCGACCCGGTATTCGTGATTCTTGATTTCCTTGGGAACGCCAACCTTCACGTTTGCCTCATGCTCTCTCGCGGGTGAATATGTACCTACGCACACTACTCCAGATCGATCACCGATCGGCCACCACCAGACCCATTCGAACCTATTCCAACGGAAGTCGGCCCATGGCCATTAAGTGGTCCCGAGCACGCCAGGGACTCGTGGGAGAACGGAGCGATGTCCAATCCCCCTCCTGGGCCGCACGAGTCGCGAGCACACCTACCACCGTCGTGGGGTTACCCAGGTCACCCGCCAGGATCAACTGCACGGCCGTGGTGAGATCAACCCACACCCCGGGGAGATCCATTTCCTCAGCCTCGCCTGTATGGGCTCGCCCGCCAGGCAACTCTGTAATGTCCCGGGCGAGGTAGATCCGAATGGCCTCACTTGACCCCCCGGGTGAGTTCAGAAAGTCACTCACCACGTGCCATGTTCGCGCAGCCAACCCCGCCTCCTCAGCAAGTTCCCGCTGCGCGGCCGCGAGGGGTGCTTCGGTGGGATGGTCTAGGAGGCCAGCAGGTGTTTCAAAGAGATACGCCCCGAGTGGTTGCCGGTACTGGCGCAACAGGTAGACCTGATCACAGTCATTGAGCACAACTACGGCCACGGCACCAGGGTGCACAACGACATCGCGGGTTACTAGTTGCTGACCAATCTGCACACTCTCGACAACAACGTTCCATTTCGACCCTCGATGTACAACACGTGACTCACGAACGGGTGCTGGATCCCACTCGTCCGTTACTCCTCCATGCCATTGCTCATTCACCGGTCAGCACGTCACACTAGGAGGACGCGCGAGAGCTGGAATGCATGGAATCAGTGAGCTCACGATTACGCTCTATGGCCGCTTTGACTAGGCCGCTAAAAAGTGGGTGCGCATGGGTCGGACGCGAACGCAACTCTGGGTGAGCCTGAGTGCCAATGTAGTAAGGATGTTGATCCTGCGGCAATTCCACGAATTCCACGAGTCGGCCATCAGGTGAGGTCCCAGAAAAAACTAACCCGGCTTCCTCGAGTTGTTGCCGATAGGAATTCGTCACTTCAAATCGGTGACGATGCCGTTCCTCGATGTATGGCTGACCGTAAACGGAGTAAGCCACGCTTCCTTCTGCCAACTTGGCTGGATACAGACCCAGCCGCATGGTGCCACCCATATCGCGATCCCCCGCAATAACATCCTGCTGATCAGCCATGGTGGATACGACCGGGTGTGGGGTTGATTCATCGAATTCCACTGAGTTCGCGTCTGCCAAACCCGCCTCGGAGCGGGCGTACTCAATCACCATGCACTGCAGTCCCAGACAAAGCCCCAATGTCGGAATCTTGTGATGTCGGGCATAAGTCAAAGCGCCGAGTTTGCCTTCAATACCCCGAACACCGAATCCCCCGGGAACACAGATGCCGTCTAAGTCGGACAGGTTCTTCGCCGCACCAGCTTCCGTTGCACACTCGTCACTCGACACCCAGCGGATATGTACCCGACATTCATTATCAAAGCCACCTGCGCGCAGTGCTTCTGTCACCGATAGGTAGGCATCAGGAAGATCAATGTACTTACCCACCAACCCAATTGTGACCTCGTGTTCAGGGTGGTGCACTCGTCGGAGCAATTCGTCCCAGCGCGTCCAATCGACATCGCGGAATGGGAGAACAAGTCGCCGCACTACATATGCATCCAGTCCTTCTGAATGCAGCACCTTCGGTATGTCATAAATGCTCGGGGCATCGACA
>JAIOWY010000011.1:0-21171 GCA_021741845.1 Candidatus Nanopelagicales bacterium | reverse complement strand
GGGTGGTCCCGGCGGTGGACCCGGCGGTGGGCGTGGTGGATTTGGCGCACGACCCGGAGGCCGCGGAACTACTGCGGGCGCATTCGGTCGGCCTGGCGGCAAGCCCTCGCGGGGTCGGAAATCCAAGCGAGCAAAGCGTCAAGAGTTTGACAATATGGAAGCGCCATCGATGGGTGGTGTTCGTCTACCGCGTGGCAATGGAGATGTTGTTCGCCTCTCACGCGGTGCAAGCCTGACCGACTTCGCAGAAAAGATTGACGCATCACCCGCGGATCTGGTCAAGGTGTTGATTGGCCTAGGTGAGATGGTGACGGCAACGCAGTCGATCGACGACGACACGCTGCAATTACTGGGCACCGAATTGAATTTTGCCGTCCAGGTTGTGTCCCCCGAGGACGAGGACCGGGAACTACTTGAGACATTTGATCTCGAATTCGGCGAGGACGAGGGCGAGTCGGCGGACATGCAGCCTCGACCACCTGTTGTCACAGTTATGGGTCACGTGGACCACGGCAAGACTCGATTGCTTGACGCTATTCGCAAAACGAATGTTATTTCGGGCGAAGCCGGTGGAATCACGCAGCACATTGGCGCCTATCAGGTGCAGGCGCATACTCCCGATGGTGATCGAGCCATTACGTTCATTGACACACCCGGTCACGAGGCGTTCACCGCCATGCGTGCACGTGGTGCAGAAGCTACAGACATTGCGATTCTGGTTGTTGCTGCAGATGACGGTGTGAAACCACAGACAATTGAGGCGCTGAACCACGCGCAGGCGGCGAATGTTCCGATTGTGGTGGCAGTGAACAAGATTGACAAAGAAGGCGCGGATCCCGTCAAGGTGCGGGGCCAGTTGACCGAATACGGACTTGTCGCTGAAGACTTTGGTGGGGACACCATGTTTGTCGACGTGTCCGCCAAAAATGACCTCGGTATCGAGGGACTATTGGAGGCAGTGCTTTTGACTGCTGATGCGGCATTGGACCTTCGTGCCAATCCTGAACAGGACGCCCAAGGTATTGCTATCGAGGCCCATCTGGATCGCGGTCGCGGTCCCGTGGCAACCGTGCTCGTTCAGCGTGGAACCCTGCGACCAGGGGACTCCATCGTGGCTGGGGACGCTTTTGGTCGAGTCCGAGCCATGCTCGATGACTCGGGCAACCCCGTTTCAGAAGCCGGCCCTTCAGCGCCTGTTCAAGTGTTGGGTCTGACAACTGTCCCGAGTGCTGGTGACAGCTTCCTGGTCGTTTCCGAGGATCGGATTGCGCGGCAGATTGCCCAAACGCGTCAAGCGCGAGAGCGAAATGCCCTGTTGGCCAAGAATCGCGTCAAGCGATCACTGGAAGACTTCCTCGAGTCCATTGAGCGTGGAGAAGTTTCTGAACTGACGTTGATCATTAAGGGCGATGTTTCGGGTTCCGTCGAGGCACTCGAAGATGCATTGCTCAAAATTGATATTGGCAAGGAAGTATCTCTCCGCGTTATTCACCGTGGGGTCGGTGCCATCACCCAAAACGACGTCACTTTGGCAAGTGCATCGAAAGCGATCATCATCGGTTTCAACGTGCGTCCTGAGGGTAAAGTCGCGGAGTTTGCATCCAAGGAGGGTGTCGACGTTCGCTACTACAGCATCATTTACCAGGCCATCGATGAGATCGAAGCTGCACTCAAGGGCATGCTCAAGCCCGAGTATGAAGAAGTGCAACTTGGAACAGCTGAAGTTCGCGATGTATTCAAATCGTCCAAGTTTGGAACTATTGCTGGTTGCCTGATCCGCAGTGGTGAGGTCAAGCGAAACACCAAGGCGCGGTTAGTTCGTGACGGAGTAGTTGTCGCGGAGAACCTGAATATCGCGTCGCTGCGCAGGTTTAAAGATGACGTCACAGAAGTGCGCGAGGGCTTCGAATGCGGTATCAACCTTGGTTCCTATCAGGATGTCAAAGTCGAAGACGTGATTGAGACATTTGAGATGCGCGAAATCCCGCGCAAGTAGAGACGGGATAAATACATGGGGAGTGAGGCTCGAGCCCGAAAGCTCGCAGATCGAATTAAAGTGATTGTGGCCCAGACATTGGAGCACCGAGTCAAAGACCCGCGATTGGGGTTCATCACCATAACCGATGTCCGGCTCACACCCGATCTGCGAGACGCTTCGATTTTCTACACTGTCTATGGCTCTGACCAGGAGAGACTGGATACTGCCGCGGCACTCGCTTCCAGTAAAGGAATGCTCAGGACTGAGGTTGGTAAGGGGACTGGTGTGAAGTTCACTCCAACATTGGAGTTTGTATTGGATGCGATTCCGGAAAATGCAGCGCACGTTGAGGACTTGCTCAAAGCAGCTGCGGCTGACGATGCTCGAGTGCATGAGCAAGCGGAAAGTGCCCATTACGCAGGCGAAGCTAATCCATACAAAGACTGATGGTGAACGGAATCGTTCTGGTCGACAAGCCGGAGGGCGTCACCTCCCACGACGTGGTTGGTGCGTTGAGAAGACTCTTCAGCACTCGAAAAGTAGGTCACGCGGGGACTCTCGACCCCATGGCTACAGGTGTGCTGGTTCTAGGGGTCAATGCAGCAACAAGGATGTTGGGGCACTTAACACTGAGCACTAAGGCATATGAAGCGGTTATTCGTATTGGTGCAGAAAGCACCACAGATGACCGCGAGGGCGTGCTGTCCTCAGTCCAGAATACGGATTGGATCTCGGACGAACGTATTGCGCAAGTGAGCAGCAATTACCGCGGAGGAATTAATCAGGTCCCCAGCTCTGTCAGCGCCATCAAGGTATCGGGTCGCCGTGCCCACGAGATAGTGCGAACGGGCGGCGAGGTGACATTGGATGCTCGTGAGGTAACAATTGATTCCTTCGTCATTAATTCTATTCAGCGGTCAGGACCGTGGACTGATGTCGCGATCACTGTCCATTGCTCAGCGGGTACCTATATCCGCGCGCTCGCTAGAGATATTGGGAGAGATCTGGGAGTGGGAGGGCATCTAACCCAACTTCGACGAACTGCGGTAGGTCCCTTCCATGTTGACAGTTGCGTTTCACTCTCGAATCTCCTCGATTCCCCAGACCCGGGTTCATATGTCACGCCCATGGGTGTGATTGCAGAACGGGTGTGGCCATGTGTCACGGTCGATCAAGCGACAAGGGAGAAAGTTGCACACGGTCAGCGTCTTACATCAACTACGGTGCCGGAAGAGTCTGTGTTCGGGGTGTTAGGAGCGGATCATGAACTCCTTGCTATTGCCAGTAATCTGGATTCGCGTATGAAGTACAAAACTGTCTTTGTGGGGATCTCGTGATAAACGAATTATCAACGGAGTCCAAACCCGTGGTGTGTCTCGGTGTCTTTGATGGGGTTCATCGAGGTCATCAAGCCTTACTGGCATTCGGGCGCCAGATTGCTCATCAATATTCGGAACCTTTAGTTGCTGTGACTTTCGACCCGCACCCCCTCCAGATTGTTGATCCGTCTCGGGCGCCTCGGATGTTGACAACTCTTGATCAACGCATTGCCCTCCTACAGCAATTCGGTGCAGATCGAGTGGAAATACTCCAATTTTCGACAGACATGTCTCACATGGACAGTGACGAATTCTTCCATTCCATCTTGCAGAAGCATTTGCATGTTCGGCATATTGTTGTGGGAGAGAACTTCACTTTCGGGCACCGTGCCCGTGGAAATGTCGAAACGCTCCGAACGCTGGGCCTCGATGCAGGAATCGGCGTGTCCCAGGTCCCTCTTACCACCGACTCGGTTCCCATTTCCTCGACCCGAATCAGGGCGGCACTCGATCAGGGGGAGATCCGGTTGGCATCGGAGCTTTTGGGGCATCCCTTTCGTCTCAGCGGAGTGGTCGTGATGGGAGATCAGCGAGGGAGGGATCTGGGGTATCCCACGGCTAATCTGGACTGGCCCACCTCTGTGCTCATTCCACAGGACGGGGTGTACGCGGGCTTCGTGCACACGGAGTCAGCCACCTTCCCAGCGGCCATCTCCGTTGGTACCAATCCACAGTTTGAGGGGAGTAGTCAACGAATCGAGGCGTATGTGCTCGATCGCACCGATCTTGACCTGTATGGACACATGGTGGAATTCGAATTCGTTGCCCTAGTGCGACCCCAAAAGGTATTTGCCAACCTTGATGGCTATTTGCAGCAAATGACTATAGATGTCGAGAGGGTGCGTCAGGAGCTCGAGGGCTGACTGATACGCTGTCGGTCTAGACGGCCCGGCGGCACAGGTAGCTGCTGCGGGGTTCGTGACCGCATATTCGGCGTGTGAGAACGCCCATGAAAGGACACCATGTCACTCGACACTGCAACAAAACAAGAGATCATTGCTGAGTACGGCACCAAGCCCGGAGACACAGGCTCACCTGAGGTTCAAATAGCAATGTTGAGTCGTCGAATTGACGACCTGACAGCTCACTTGAAGGCCCACAAGCACGACCATCACAGTCGCCGTGGCCTATTGATCTTGGTCGGGCAACGCCGGCGCCTCTTGAATTACCTCACCAAGACAGATATCAATCGCTACCGCTCCATTATTGAGCGTCTCGGATTGCGTCGCTAACGCTATTCCACGGTTCTGTTGAGACACGTCCATTTAGAGTTTTTGAGTATTCACACTCAATCGAAATAGAAAATATCGATGCCACTGAAGTTGTCCCACGGTAGTCGGTCCTCGGTAGTGATTTTCGGGATACAACCCGCGAATCTCGATCGAAGACCGCCGATGACGTGCAACTTCAGGGACATCCTCACATTAGGAGGTTCCCATGGAGGGTTCCATACACACAGCAACAGCCGTTATTGATAACGGTTCATTTGGCAAACGCACAATCCGCTTTGAGACTGGTCGACTCGCTCGCCAGGCTGCCGGTTCGGTCAGCGCATTCCTTGACGACGAAACCATGCTCTTAAGCGCAACGACTGCTGGCAAGCAGCCGAAAGATCAATTCGATTTCTTCCCACTCACAGTTGACGTGGAAGAGCGCATGTACTCGGTAGGCAGAATTCCCGGTTCCTTCTTCCGCCGCGAAGGCCGTCCCACGGAAGACGCCATTTTGACCTGTCGCCTCATTGACCGACCATTGCGCCCGACTTTCACCAAGGGGCTGCGCAATGAGGTTCAGGTCGTGGTCACGGTTATGGCGTTGAACCCACAGGATCTGTATGACGTTTTAGCCATCAATGCCGCATCCGCATCAACGCAGTTGAGTGGTTTGCCCTTCAGTGGTCCGATCGGCGGTGTGCGTGTTGCACTTATCAGAGGCCAGTGGGTTGCTTTTCCAACCCACGATCAGTTGGCGGAAGCCGTGTTCGACATGGTTGTTGCTGGCCGTATTGCAGGTGATGACGTAGCCATCATGATGGTGGAAGCCGAGGCGACAGACCGAACCATTGAACTCATCGCTGGTGGCGCAACCGCACCCACTGAAGAGGTTGTGGCGGAGGGACTGGAAGAGGCCAAGAAATTCATTCGTGCTCTATGTGAAGCCCAAAGTGAGCTTGCTGCCGCAGCAGCTAAGCCGGTTGCCGACTTCCCCGTCTTTTTGGATTATGAGCAAGACGCTTATCAAGCCGTTGAAAAAGTTGCTGGTGCGGCAGTTGCTCAGGCTTTAACTATCGTGTCAAAGGCTGAGCGTGAGGACCGCTTAGATGAAATTAAGGCTGATGTCGTTGCGTCCCTCGGCTCTGAATTTGAGGGCCGGGAGAAGGAACTCAGTGCAGCATTCCGGTCAGTGACTAAGAACGCTGTGCGTGAGCGGGTCTTGCGGGAAGGCAAGCGTATTGACGGCCGGGGCCTGGCAGACATTCGCACGCTTTCTGCGGAGGTTGAGGTCATCCCTCGTGTTCATGGTTCGGCATTATTCGAACGAGGGGAAACCCAAATTCTGGGTATCACGACACTCAACATGCTTCGTATGGAGCAGCAGCTAGATACGTTGAATCCTGACAACCGCAAGCGTTACATGCATAACTACAATTTCCCTCCGTATAGCACTGGGGAAACCGGCCGTGTCGGGTCACCGAAACGCCGTGAGATTGGCCACGGTGCGCTCGCGGAACGAGCCTTAGTGCCCGTGCTGCCCACGCGTGAGGAGTTCCCCTACGCGATTCGTCAGGTTTCTGAAGCACTGGGTTCTAATGGATCAACATCCATGGGTTCGGTTTGTGCATCCACCATGTCGCTGTTGAATGCTGGTGTTCCATTGAAGGCACCGGTTGCCGGAATTGCCATGGGTCTTATTTCCGGTGAGGTAGACGGAACTGAGAAGTTTGTGGCGCTGACCGACATTCTTGGCGCTGAAGATGCCTTTGGTGACATGGACTTCAAGGTGGCTGGTACCCGCGAATTCGTTACTGCACTGCAGTTGGATACCAAATTAGATGGCATTCCGGCGTCTGTGCTGGCTGGAGCCCTGACTCAGGCGCGCGATGCTCGCATGACCATCCTCGATGTCATGACCGAGGCCATTGACGCTCCGGATGAAATGGCGACAACAGCTCCTCGAGTTATCTCCGTCAAGGTGCCGGTCGACAAGATCGGCGAAGTTATTGGTCCCAAGGGCAAAATCATTAATCAGATCCAAGAGGAGACTGGTGCTGACATAACCATTGAGGACGACGGAACAATCTACATTGGCGCCACAGATGGCCCGTCCGCTGAGGCAGCACGAAATGCGATCAATCAAATCGCCAATCCAACCATGCCTGAAGTTGGTGAGCGGTATTTGGGTACCGTCGTCAAGACCACCACTTTCGGCGCCTTCATTTCACTCGTACCAGGGCGCGATGGCCTGCTGCACATCTCTGAAGTGAAGAAGTTGGCTGGAAAAGGTCGGATCGAGAACGTAGAGGAAGTACTGAAGGTTGGCGACAAATTGCAGGTGGAGATCAAGGAGATTGATCAACGAGGCAAGTTGTCACTCATTGCTGTGCAGGCTGAAGACGCAACCGAATAAGCGCCATGCAGCATGACGAGATTTTGCTGGAGGGAACGGACGGCTCGATCGTTCGCCGTACCGTTCTCTCTAGTGGAGTCCGATTAATCACGGAGTTCGTACCGGGGGTTCTATCAGCGAGTATAGGTATTTGGGTTAACGCTGGCTCACGAAATGAAATTGGCTCCCACATGGGAGCAGCTCACTATCTTGAACACCTGCTTTTTAAGGGCACCAATCACCGTTCAGCCCTCGACATTTCTTCGAGCGTCGAAGCGGTCGGTGGTGATATCAATGCGTTTACCAGCAAGGAACACACTTGTTATTACGCACGGGTTCTATCACAGGATCTCCCGCTTGCCATTGACGTGTTATGCGATGTTGTAACGGACGCCGTGCTGCGTCATGAGGATATTGAAGCTGAACGGGGTGTGATCCTCGAGGAAATTGCCATGGTTGACGACGATCCGTCTGATCTCGTCCATGATCAATTTTCGAGCGTACTCTTCGGTGATACGCCGCTAGGTCGACCTATTTTGGGTACCGAAGCAACAATTTCCGGGATTAAGCGCGAATCGATTGTTGATTTTTATCGCGCGCATTACCAACCGGAATCACTAGTCATTGCCATCGCTGGGAATGTTGATCATGCCGAAGCAGTGCGACTTGCCGAGGCGGCTTTGGAGCAGGCCAGCACTGGTCAGTTTGGTCGCCGCTCGCCCCGTCCACCTTTGTCCAATTACGTCAAGCCCGCGTCCGTCACATCCCTCTTAGATTCGCGCCCAACGGAACAAGCGCATGTGGTGTTGGGCACCCACGGCCTTGTTCGTGGGGATAATCGGCGCTACACGGCGGCAGTTCTGTCGACGGCGCTGGGTGGCGGCATGAGTAGCAGGCTATTTCAATCCGTTCGTGAGCAGCGAGGATTGGCTTATTCGGTCTACAGCTACGGTCAGAGTTTTAGTGACACGGGACTATTCGGGATTTATGCCGGCTGTATTCCATCCAAGCTGGAGACAGTTCTCGATGTATGCAAAGCGGAGTTGGACGAATTCGTGGCGCACGGCATTACTTCCGATGAACTAATTCGGGCCAAAGGCCAGGTAAAGGGTGCGACCGTTCTCGGTCAAGAGGACACGAGCGCACGCATGACACGTTTAGGTAAGTCCGAAATTCATGGCGAGCCGCTCCTCTCCATCCCAGAGGTCCTTGCGCGCGTAGACAATGTGACCACGTCGAATGTCAACGATCTAGCGGGGGATCTCTTTAGTCCTGAACTCGCTCTGTCAGTTATTGGCCCATACGACCGCTTACCAGCACTTCGCGAATCCCATTGACAAGGTAGTCATACGGCGCTGAAGGCAGATCTGTCAGAATGTCGGCGTTCGGTAACTGGAGTGTTACCCGAGGAAAGGCAGTCAGCTATGGATCCACTGCGGGTAGGTGTAGTGGGAGCTCGCGGGCGCATGGGCTCCATGGTCTGTGACACAGTGTGCAAGGACTCCGAATGCGAGTTAGTGGCAGAGTTGGATCTCGGCGACAGCCTGGAACTTCTGGTGCAGCAGCGTTGCAATGTTGTCGTTGACTTCACTAGTCCCGATGTGGTTATGGACAACATTGCGTTCTACATTCGACACTCCATCCCAGCCGTCATCGGCACATCAGGTATCACTGAGGAGCGACTCGAGAATATTCAACTCTGGGCTTCACAAAGGAATTCATCACGAATCATTATCGTGCCGAATTTCAGTGTTGGTGCTGTCCTCATGACCCACTTCGCCGCACTGGCGGCTCCTTACTTCGAATCTGTCGAGATCATCGAGATGCATCATCCGGACAAAATTGATGCGCCGTCAGGGACAGCTGTCTATGCCGCCGGCAAGATTTCCGAGGCCCGTGCTGGAATGCCGGCTATTCCTGACGCGACTCTTCATGATCCGGGTCATGCGCGTGGATCAATGGAATCTGGCATCACTATTCATTCGGTACGTCTGCGTGGGCTAGTTGCCCATCAGGAAGTCCTTTTTGGGGGAGCCGGCGAAACTCTGTCCATTCGACACGATTCCCTCGCACGTGACTCATTTATGCCAGGAGTCCTACTAGCTATCAAGGAAGTTGGTCACCTCGACGGGGTCACCATGGGACTTGAATCACTTCTGTTCCCGCGGTAAGTGATGCGAAATCCGAAGTTGTGGGTATTTATGCTCACTGCAGCAAGTGTGGTTTATGCCCTTTTCGCCGTGTGGCGGGCGTGGATCGTTTTCCAGGAAGGAAATGCTGTAGGCGTCCTATTAGCAATTGCCATCATTATTATACCTGTTTTAGGCGTCCTGATGATCATTCGCGAGATCACCTTTGGTTACACCATGCAACAGATGGGATCACTCCTGGCCCGCGAGGGAGGCTTGCTCCCCGACAGTCTTCCGAAGGATCCTTCCGGGCGAACAACGCTGGAAGCTGCCGAAGAAAGATTTCAGGAACTCGCAGCAACGGCGGATCTCCTGAGTTGGAGAGATTGGTATCTGATCGGGGTGGCTTATGACGAAGCACGGGATCGGAAGGCGGCTCGCCGAGCTATGCGTACTGCAGAAAAACTATTTCGCCATCCACCAACGCCGAATCAATGAGTTTGTTTCTGGGAGTGAATCGGTTCGGTAGGGGCCGTCAATACTTCCAACGAATACATGGGTGTCCAGCGACCGTCCGTCAGCTGTGTCCACAGTGATTCCGACAGTACGAATACCAAGCGGAATCCCAGCAACCGTCCACATTCGCTTATTTATGCGCACATCCTGCACAAATTCCCAAGAAATTCGGCGGGTAGTAAGCAGTGTGATGACTTTCAGGCCGTGATCATTCACGTACGTTCCTAGTGTCCACCCTCGTAGGACAACGACCCATAGGGTGGCAGCCATTACCGAGAATGTGATGGCTTCTAGGAAATTCCTCGTTGCGGATAAATAGACAAAGGTGATCGAGGTGAGAGCCAGAAGGAGAAGCGTGCTCAATGCGAGAATGGAAATTCGCAGGAGCCCACGGGGTTTGATGCGGATGAATCGGAGTTGGTCCACGGGTGTGACTTGGTCGCGAGACCACAGAAAACCGAAGATTGGTTTGCGGAATTCAGGTTCAGACATTGACGTTTTCCATGTCACATCATCCAGCCTAGCCATCTCACTATCCCGGTACTCATTGCAGCCAAAAGCACTACCAGGATAAAGGGCGCGCGGAATAAGAGCGCTATTACAGCGACGCCGAGCCCAATCAACCGTGCGTCAACGCTGACGGAATTGTTCACGGCAACTGTTTGCACGACAACCAAGGCGGCGAGCAGGGACACAGGCAGCAGACCCGTCATTTTCCTGATGGTGCTGTTGTCGAGAAATCGATGCGGCAGCGCGTATCCCACTAGCTTTTCTATATAGGTACCCAGGGACGCAATGAGAACTGTTGGCCACATTTTTACGGCACTTCCGTAGGTTGAGTGGGTTCCTGAGGCAGATCCCGCCACATCAGACTGGCTGCAACGGCGACAAGGGCACTAGCCAGTACGGGCAGTCCGGGACGGAGGATGGGAATGAGCACCAGGGCAACGAGAGCACTGATTCCGGCCACAAGCCACATTCGTTGTTGAGCGCTGCGATCACCGGCCACGAGGCGAGGCCAGAGTAAAGCTAAAAACCCGGCAGGTATGGCGGCATCGAGACCTAGTACTCCTGGGTCGGACAGTGACGATGCACCCAAGGCTCCTAGCGCGGTTCCAATATTCCAGAGGACATAAACGCTCAGCCCCGTAGCGAAAAAGGCTCGACGTGACTGAGTCCGCGATTGGTTGTACTTGAACGCCATGGCCGTGGATTCATCGATGGTGAGTTGGGCAGTTAGCGCAATCTCCCGAGGTCGCGGTGTGATGAGTGGAGATAGGGAGAGGGAGTACAGGCTATTCCTTGCGCCAAGGAGCAGGGCGGTGACAATGGCTATGACGGCGCCGCCGCCCGCCCCAATCACTCCCACGAGGGCAAATTGCGATGCACCGGTGAACATGAACAGGGACAAGGTTTGGGTCTGCCAGAAATCCAATCCGCTAGCAATGGCGATAGCGCCAAAGGAAAGTGCGTACGCCCCGGTGGCCACTCCAATACTTAAGGCATTGAGATGGATCTCTCGATTGCGGTGGCCAGGCACGGCGGTTCTCCCATGGAAGTCGTGGATGTTGGCAGAGTATGTCAGGCTACGTCCTGTGAAACCTGGGCAGCCGGCTCCATACTCGCCGCTTCGAATTGGCCTCCTGGTGTTCGCGGTGGTGTGGCAGGCGGCCTGGATGTTGGCTGACGATTCACTGTGGCCGACCGTTCAATCAAATCTATGGGAATCCATGTTGATCGCAGGTTCTTGGCTGACATGGCTCACCGTTGCCTCCGGTCTGATCATGTTGAGGCAGGGGTTTCGATCCGAGAAACTGATAACCCACGCAGTGCGCCTCAATATTGTCCTTCTCGTCCTGGCTGCAACGATAATGTCGCTTTTTTCCATTGACCCCACGGTCAACGATTGGATCACTTCGGCGTCGATTTTTAACCTGGTCTTAGGCATCGCAGGAATTTCTATTCGGAACCCGGAGCAGTGGTTCTGGGTCTCAGCAATCTTTGTCATTGAGTTACTGATATTCATATTCTTTGGGTTGAGATACCCAGAGGAACTAATCACAGAGTCCGTGATTCTCTACCCTTTGTACGCACTGGCTATTGGGGTTGCTGCAGCCAGTGCGCAGAGGGGGCTGCTGCATGCGGATGCTCGGTCGGAGTCTGCCCGGCTGTTAGCCATTGAAAAGGCGTTGCAGGCCGAAATCGCACTCGAACAATCTCGAAGTATTGCTCGCACCCAAGCCCGAATCCATGAGTCAGTCCTGAACACCTTGACCGCAATTGGTCGGGGAGGATTGCCTAATAATCGCGAAATGAATGAGGCCATCTCGCATCGGTCTTCCGAATCAGCGGAAGTTCTACGAAGCCTGTCACAGAGTAAATCAGTGAAGGACGCAGAAGAACCACCAGGATTCATGGAATGGCTGGGCGATCTGATCGTGGAATGTAGCGCCCGAGGGATTGATGTCACGGTGACTGGTGACTCCGACGCAATCCCTCCGTCTTTGGGTGAAGCGGCAATTATGGCCGCGATTCGTGAGACATTCACTAATGCGATTCGACATGCAAACGCGCAACGCATTTCATTGGATTTTAAAGCCTCTGGGCGAGAAAGTTACCGAGTTACCATTTCCGATGACGGCCAAGGTATTCCAGATCAACATATATTCGCCAGTTTGAGTGAACGCAACGATTCTCCTGGATACGGAATCCCAGTGATTCTTGGGCGGGATCTCAGGGCCGTTGGTGCCCGGGCGGTGATCACGAGTCACCAAGGGAGTGGAACCCGAGTCAGTATCGAGTACTCCCATTCGCATCATGTGCTTCGAAGGTTGACCAAACGTTCACCAATACCCACCTCGGTTGTAGTGGCACCTGTCTTATTGACGTGGCTACTTTTTTCCGCAGTGAATATTGCACTGGTTATTGGCAGTTATCAGGAGCCATGGCTGAATTTGATTGCATTTGCGCTCATACTCTTGTTCTCACTTGGCGCCATTGCCTTAAGTAGGTCAGGTGATCTGCCATGGTGGCTCATTTTCATCGGAATTGCCGTGGCCGCTTTCACATATTCATTGGAAAATCATGCTGGACAGGACGTAACTGCCAGTCCATGGTCTGAATGGAGTTCCGAGGCAATTGTTGCGATGTTTTTTGTGCTTAGTGCAGCAAGTACGTGGTGGGCCTGGATATTCGTTGGAAGTGCGTGGCTGGTTATCCAAGGGGGATTTCCTGGAGAATTATTTGCACCCGGTTTCGTCCTAATAATGGCTGGCGGATTCCTAGGATTCGTATTGCGTCGGCTTGACACGACTCGCCAACGCTCGCTTGAGAGCGTGGCGCGTGATTCGATGAGTGCTTCGGTGTCGCGCTTGCAAACGTATGGAAGGTCAGATCGGTTCTCACAGTGTGATCTCGACGGCATTGCCGATTTTCTTGATGGAGTTGCATCAGGAGAACAGGACTGGAAATCAGCAAGTGTGCAACACGAATGTGCTGTACTGGAGGCATATTTGCGAAACGTCGTCATGAACGAGCACATAGTGCCAAATTCCCTCCTCTTTGAGATCTCCGAACTAGCTCGTAGCCAGCACGCAGTCATGTCGGTTGTGGGAAGAAACTATCCAGTCGACACTGACGAAAAAAACGTGGCTCTTGAGGTTGTGCAGATGTGTGTTTCCTCCATGACAAGTACGGACCGCGGAAGATTTTCATTGACGAACGAAAGTAATAATCTCGTGCTTCGGCTAGTCGTTACCTCAGCGCAGGATCCCCAGGCATGGGTTTCGCGATCTGCGGGTGACGGTCGAGTGGATATTGAACAGATCGACACCGGTCTGTATACCTTGATTTGGCAACATGAATCAGCAGCCAGACAGCCGGTGGTAGTGGGAGATCGTGTTACCTCCACTAACCTAGCGAGCAGAGGGGGTGAGTCCGTTGCGCATCGCAGTGGTTGACGATCATGAATTAGTACGTGAAGGACTTGTCGCTCTCTTGACAAGCAGTCTTGTTCCGCCTGCAGAAGTCACGTATTCGGGCGCTGACCCTCTAGCTTGTTTGGATTCGAATCCCGAGGTGGTATTGCTCGACGTGGACCTAGGCGTGGCATCAGAGCCAGTTGCACATAACGTGGGACGAATTGTTCACGCATCGATACCTGTACTCATGATCAGTTCACATGACAATGCAGACGCGATTCGCTCGGGTCTAGCAGCCGGCGCTCTAGGCTTCGTCCCAAAAAGCGTGAGTTTGCACACTTTGAATCAGGCTTTGGAGTCCGTGATGGACGGCGACCTGTATCTATCAGTAGACCTGGCAGCGATCCTGTCCAACTCAGCCCAAACATCTAATGCAGAGAAACCGGAACTAAGTCCTCGAGAGTTAGATGCTCTACGACTGTACGCGACGGGTCTTACCCTCAATGCTGTTGCGAGGAAAATGAACATTTCACCGCATACGGTGAAGGAATATCTCGATCGTGTGCGCACCAAGTACAGCCAGGTGGGACGAGAGGCGCGAACGCGCACGGAACTGTATGTGGCAGCACAGGTCGACGGTTTGCTCGAGCATCCCCACTAATTTATGAAAATGAGTTCCTGAGCACGATTTCCTGAGCACGAGTTCCTGAGAATGTGGCGACTTCGTGCTGTGTGTCCCCCCGATTGGGGACACGGAACGGTAGAAAATGTGTCCACTTGAGTGTGATGATGGAGCGCCGGCGTGCGCGGGGGGCTCGCCGGCAATTTCGTGCCCACTCCTCAGATGAGGGTGGTGTGAAATTCCATCTCATCGCGTTGACGGGAGTTGTTTCCTGTCGACAGCGTTCGCCGGGCACCGGTCTCTGCCCATCCGCTGCTTGTGAGTAGCTCACGGGCACTTATTTCACTCACTGACACCCACGCTAGAACGGTCTCGGCACCCATGGTTGCAGCGACATCGAGGCTTGCATTCAACAAGCGAGAACCGACGCTACGACGGCGATGACGTGGTTCAACCTCCAACATGTGCAAGATAGCCGACTTGCTGCTGGCGACAAACTCTATTGATGCAAAACCGACCAGAGCGGCATCCTCTTCTGTTACCAGTACGCGGCCACGATGCTGCTGTTCCACGATGGCGGCCTTCCACGAGTCCGAAATTTCTGATTCCACACATTCGTCAGATGGAATCCCTCGCTCCCGCCAGGACTGGTACTGCAACTGTGCGATTGCGGGAGCATCGGCTGCAGTGGCTAGTCGAGTGACGTACATGGCACGCAACCTACCGACCGGTGACATCGAGGGAATTGCCAGGATGGATCCCTCAGGAATATTGTCGAATCCACTATGGTTATCGGGTGGATACACCAGCACCCGAAATCGAGTTTCGAAGCGACATAACTGTTGAATTGGTCAGATCGAGTGCCAGCGACTCAGACGTGGTTTTCGCGGCGCGAGTATCCACGGTAGGTGAGCAAAGTCTTGCAGATATTGACGCGGATCCTGAGAGATCAGCAGGGCTCATTAACTATTTGATGCGTGATCGTCACGGCAGTCCGTTTGAGCATAACTCCATGACTTTTTTTGTTCACGCACCTATTTTTGTATGGCGCGAACACATGCGGCATCGAATTGCCAGTTACAACGAGGAATCGGGTCGCTACCGAGAGCTATTGCCAGTTTTCTATGTTCCCAACTCTGAGCGTCCGATCATTCAGTCAGGGAAGCCAGGTGCCTACGAATTTCATTCTGGGACACCTGATCAGTACCGGCTGGTGGAGGCATCCATGAAAGCCTCCTGTTCGGAGTCGTACTCCAGCTATCAAGCGATGCTGGATGCGGGCGTTGCTCGCGAGGTCGCCCGCATGGTGTTACCGGTGACTATTTTTTCCTCGGCATACGTCACGCTCAATGCTCGCTCCCTGATGAACTTTCTGTCCCTTCGACGTAAAGTTGACGGTTCACATTTTCCATCATTCCCACAACGCGAAATCGAGATGGTTGCCGAACAGTACGAGGATCATTTTGAGCGGCTCATGCCTTTGACCCATGCGGCCTTCGTGGCGCATGGACGTGTAGCGCCCTAAGTCAGGCTTGGTTTACGGGGAGATAGGCTGGATTCTATGGACAACCCGCTTCGCTCGACGCCGTTTGGAGTGATGCTGACTGCAATGATCACTCCTTTCCGTGCAGACGGGTCGCAAGACCTCGACGGTGCCCAACGACTTGCGGAACACCTCGTTGACCAGCTCAAACATGATGGCTTGGTGGTAAATGGGACGACAGGGGAAAGCTCCACCAAGACGGACGCGGAGGATTTAGCACTCCTGTCAGCAGTATTGGAGGCGGTCGGAGATCGCGCCACCGTCATTGCGGGGGTCGGCACAAATGACACTGCTCACTCGGTAGCAAGTGCACGGTCCGCTGCGAGAGCAGGAGCTCACGCTCTTATGGCTTCTTCCCCGTATTACAACCGTCCGCCACAAGAAGGAATAATTCACCACTTCACGAGCATTGCCGATTCAACGGACTTACCGTTGATGACATATGACATTCCCCGTCGAACGGGAGTCGCCATTGAGACCGAAACGCTCGTTCGACTGGCCGAGCATCCGCGGATCATCGCGAATAAAGATGCGAAAGGTGACGTGGAAGCCAGTCAGTGGGTCATGAAACGGACTGATCTGGCCTGGTACTCCGGCGAGGATGTACTCAACCTGCCGTTGCTGTCCCTGGGGGCCTCGGGAATGGTGTCCGTCGTGGGCCACATCGTGGGGGATCGGCTGCGGGACATGGCTGACGCACTGTGGTCGGGAGATATTGTCCAGGCTCAGCAGATTAATCAGTCACTGCTCCCTGTTTACACAGGTATTTTCCGAACCCAGGGTGTCATTCTGACCAAGGCGGCCTTGCACGCTCAGGGCCTACCCAGTGGTCCCGTGCGGTCACCACTGGTCAACGCCACCGATGCTGAACGCGCCCAGTTGATGAAAGATCTCACTGAGGGCGGAGTAGCGGTTTCTCGTGCATTTTCCTAATTTCCACGAACTCTCGCCACCTGGCGAATTGCCCGACGGGACACTGCGCATAACCCCACTGGGTGGCATTGGCGAAATCGGTCGCAACATGACCGTATTCGACTACGAGCAGGAATTACTGATCGTCGATTGTGGCGTACTTTTCCCGGAGGAATCCCACCCGGGAGTGGACTTAATCCTGCCGGATTTCGGCCCAATTCTTGAACGGCTCGACGACATTCAAGCCATAGTGCTCACGCACGGGCATGAGGACCACATTGGTGCTGTTCCCTATCTATTGCGCCATAAGCCGGATATTCCGATCATCGGATCGCAGTTAACTCTGGCCTTTGTCCAAGCCAAACTCAAAGAGCATCGAATCACTCCATATACGCTGGCGGTTCAGGACAGGGATGTGGAACAGGTGGGGAAATTCTCTGTCGAATTCCTGGCAGTCAACCACTCGATCCCTGATTCCATGGCACTGTGCATAACAACACCGGCAGGGCGAGTTCTCCATACAGGCGACTTCAAAATGGATCAGTTGCCGCTCGACAACCGATTGACCGATATTCAGAGTTTCTCTCGGTTGGGTGATCTCGGCGTAGACATTCTCATGATAGATAGCACCAACGCCGAAGTACCCGGATTCGTTCCGAGTGAACGAGAGATTGTCCCTGTCCTTGATGGAGTTTTTTCCCGTGCCCAGGGACGGGTGATCGTGGCTTCGTTTGCTTCACATGTGCACCGAATTCAACAAATTATTGATACAGCCGTGGCCCATCACCGCAAGGTTGCATTCGTGGGACGGTCCATGGTGCGCAACATGACAGTGGCGCGTGACCTAGGTTATTTATCGATACCGGCGAACACCCTCATCAGTTCTGACGAGTTAGCTTCCATGCCAGACAATCAAGCGGTCCTGATTTGCACGGGATCCCAAGGCGAGCCCATGGCTGTTTTGTCGCGAATTGCTCACCGCAATCATGACATCAGTGTTGGGGAGAATGACACCATTGTTTTGGCTTCATCCCTCATCCCTGGAAATGAGAATGCCGTTAACAGGGTTATTAATGGACTAACACGACTGGGCGCGCAGGTTGTGCACAAGTCAAATGCTCTGGTTCATGTTTCAGGCCACGCAGCTGCTGGTGAATTGCGTTATGTCATGAATATCGTGCGACCTCGCTATGTCATGCCAATACATGGCGAGTGGCGACACCTAGCGGCTAATGCGCAGATTGCCCAAAGCACTGGTGTAGCAGCCGACCATGTCCTGTTGACCGGAGACGGAGTGAGCGTTGACCTACATCGTGACGCCGCCCATATCAGCGGTTACACCCCACTGCATGAAATCTATGTGGATGGTGCAAGCGTCGGAAGCGTCAATGAAAGCCTGCTCAAGGACCGGCGAGTATTGGGTGACGAAGGTTTTATTTCCGTTTTTGCCGCGGTCGACATTCAAGCCCACGAGGTGGTGGTGGGGCCGGAGATTCATGAACGCGGGGTAGGTCAGACACCAGACATCGACCAAATAGTCGACCGAGTCAGGCAAGCCTTGGTCGAGGCCATGACGGAGGGCATCGACGACCCCCATGAATTGTCACAAAAAGCACGCAAGGTAGTCGGGAAATGGGTGGGAACCACGCATCGCCGCAAGCCCATGATCGTGCCGGTCATTATCATCCTGTGACACGCGGGATGCGTGTGACTGCTGGGATTTGGGGGAATTCTCGGTAATCTCGCCTCTATGGCGTCCCGCACGTCCACGAAGTCACGTGGATCTTCCCCCGGAACGACCCGATCGGGCTCGCCCAGGTCGGCGTCTCAACGTACCCCTTCAGCTAAGGCAAACCGGTCGCGTTCGCGATCCACGCCTCGAGCTCGCCGCGGACCGGCTCGGCCCGGTCCCGTTCCTCGCGTTGTAGCCAGCATCGGGCGGAGCATTGGCCGCATCTGGGTAGCAATCGCTCACCTGGTTGGCGCGCTGGCCCGTGGTCTTGGAAACGGGGCCAAGGATCTAGATCCCACATTGCGCCGCGATGGCCTAGGTTTGGCGTTGATTTCCGCCGCGGTGATTGTGGTGGCAGCCACCTGGTTTGGGGTTGATGGTTGGTTCATTTCCTGGACCGGCATGGTGGCCACCGCGCTTATTGGGGCATTAGCCTGGATTATTCCGATCCTCTTGGTTGCTTTAGCCTGGCGGTTTTTACGACATCCGGATCAAAATGCCACGACAGGTCGTTTAGTAATCGGTACGGCAGCGGTTCTCGTGGGCGTTATCGGATTATGGCACTTGACCCAAGGTGCGGTAGGTCCGAGCGATGGTTCCGCGGCCATGAACAGTGCTGGCGGGGTCATTGGTTGGCTAGTCACCGCTCCTGTGGTTGCCGCATTGGGAGCCATAGTGAGTGGAATTCTCTTACTGGTACTGACTTTTTTCGGCGCGCTGGTATTGACCGGGACAAGTATTGCTCGCGTGCGCGAGATAGTGCGGTCAGGCTGGAATCGAGTACGGGGAATGTTCGCCCGCTCAGAACCTCGGGAGACTCAAGAACCACTGACGGGCACGGTCGAAGTTGAGCAGGTCCGCATTGGCTCATTGGATCGCAGTGATGGAGCCAATGAGCAAGGATTCCCAGATCCCAATGGGGTACTTCGCACGGATGTGCCACTTGCCGGCGATCAGCCATTTATTTCGCCGCTCCCTGAAGTGTCCGAGAATGAGTCCTTACGACCCGCCGCTGGCTTATTGAGTGGAGTGACGCCGCGTAAATCAGTTGCCACCCCGAATGACACGCAGGGGAGCAAAAATCAAACGGTCATTCTCGATGTTGCTGAGGATAAATCACCACCAGCACACAGTGCACGAGAGAAATCAGCATCTCCCGCAGCGAGTAAACAGCTGGTTCTAGCGCCGAGAACGCCATATCAACTGCCCAAAGGAGAAATGCTCAAGGGCGGTCCGGCGCACAAAGTGGCAACGCAGGCTAATGATCAGGTCGTCACAGCCCTCACCGAGGTTTTAGATCAGTTCGGTATCGATGCCACGGTGTCAGGATTTATGCGTGGACCGACTGTCACGCGGTATGAAATTGAACTTGGTCCGAGCGTCAAGGTCGAGCGCGTCACGGCGTTGAGTAAAAATATTGCCTATGCCGTGGCAAGTGCTGATGTTCGAATCTTGAGCCCGATTCCCGGTAAAAAAGCCATCGGCATTGAGATTCCCAATACCGACAGGGAATTAGTTGCTCTCGGAGATGTCCTCAAGAGTCGCGTTGCCGCTAATGACCAGCACCCCATGGTCGTTGCATTGGGTAAGGATGTTGAAGGGTCATTCGTGGTAGCGAACCTGGCCAAAATGCCTCATATTTTAGTTGCTGGGGCAACAGGTGCTGGTAAGAGTAGCTGTATCAACAGCTTGATCACCTCTATTCTCATGCGAGCGACACCGGACGAGGTCCGCATGATCTTGGTGGATCCAAAGCGGGTCGAGCTCACGATTTATGAGGGAGTACCTCACCTCATAACTCCGATTATTACTAATCCCAAGAAAGCGGCAGATGCTTTGCAATGGGTAGTTAAGGAGATGGATCGTCGCTATGACGATTTGTCGTCCTTCGGTTATCGTCACATTGATGATTTCAACAAAGCCGTGCGATCAGGAAAGATCAAACCACTGCCGGGGTCAGAGCGGACGCTGACGACGTACCCATACTTGCTTGTGATTGTTGACGAATTGGCTGATCTAATGATGGTAGCGCCCCGCGATGTTGAAGATTCCATAGTTCGCATCACGCAACTGGCTCGTGCGGCGGGTATTCACTTGGTGTTGGCTACTCAACGTCCAAGCGTTGACGTCGTTACCGGACTCATCAAGGCCAATGTTCCGAGTCGCCTCGCCTTTGCCACCTCAAGTTTGGCGGATAGTCGGGTTATTCTCGATCAACCTGGAGCGGAAAAGTTGGTGGGCCAAGGCGATGGCCTGTTCTTGCCCATGGGTGCGAACAAGGCACTCCGGATTCAAGGCGCCTTCATTTCTGAAAATGAAATACGTGAAGTTGTGCAATTCTGTCGAGACCAATGGGATCCCGAATACGTAGATGAAGTACTTGCCACCGCGGCGTCTTCCAAGGAGATTGATGCCGACATTGGCGATGACATGGATTTTTTGCTCCAGGCGGTGGAACTCGTGGTGTCCACTCAATTTGGATCCACGTCAATGTTGCAGCGGAAACTTCGTGTGGGATTTGCCAAAGCAGGCCGACTTATGGATTTGATGGAATCCCGTGGAGTTGTCGGTCCAAGCGAAGGGTCGAAGGCTCGTGAAGTCTTGGTCGGCGCAGACGAATTACCGGCCGTCCTCCTGTCAATTCGCGGTTAGGGCGGTGTACCCAGCCCGATTGACTGGCAGCCGCTCTTTCCGTCGCTGAGTCTGAGGACGCACGGGAAAGTCCGCCGCACTCCATGATCTGGTGCAACCGCACTCCGTATTTGGTGGTCCGAATCCGTATGAGATGCTGGAACAAGCGAACTGGACTCGGGTACCGAGTTAGTCCTGCGTAG
>JAIOWY010000010.1:0-21746 GCA_021741845.1 Candidatus Nanopelagicales bacterium | reverse complement strand
ATCGGCCGAAAGAAATACCAGCAGGTGGATCACTTTCAAGCCCTGGTGAATTCCGTTATTGCCCAGCAACTATCGGTCAAGGCAGCCGACACGATCACTGCTCGAGTGACCGAGACTCTTGATGGCGAAGTCACCCCATATCGCCTCCTTGACGTTGCCGATTTGGATCTGCGAGCGGCAGGGCTTTCCGGAGCCAAAACTCGAACTATCAAAGAACTAGCCCATGCGTGGCACGTCAACGACTACGACTTTTCTAATCCATCAATCCACGACCACGAAATTGTTCACGAGTTAACCAAGCTGTGGGGCATTGGTCGATGGACCGCCGAAATGTTTCTCATGTTCGCGTTGTATCGATTGGACGTGTGGCCTACCGGAGACTTAGCCATGCGGCGTGGATGGGAAAAGATTCATGGTCTAACTGAGGACATTGAGCCCAAAGTACTTGATGAATTTGGTGAAATATTTCGTCCTTATCGCAGTGTTGCGGCGTGGTACTGCTGGCGAATTATTGACGGCGATAACGATACCTGGTGAGGATCAATGAAGCAGCTGCTACGCCTATGGCGGCGCCTACCGCATTCACAACGAGATCTTTAACTTCAAAGGATCGATAACCCAGAATGCCCTGAGCGATCTCGAGCGTCAGCCCGACACCCACTACAAACAAGAATCCATTAAGTCGCGAGAAACCACTGGCGATAGCTAAAGCACCCAGCACCAAGTAACCACCGAGATGCAACACCGTGTCGGAGACGGAAGCACCAGGAAGACTCTCCGTCGGTACTAGCGAACCCCAGACCGTCACCGTCAGCACAAGGGCAAATGCAACACGAGCTACAACGCGGGCGACTGTGCCAGACCTCAACTAGTGCGCCCACGCAATGCGCTGTTCACTAATCACACTTCGCAAATCCTCCAACTGCTCACGGACACGCTCTGGAGCTGTTCCACCAAATGCATTCCTCGACTCCAAAGAGCCTTGCACAGTAAGAACATCTCGCACGGCTGGAGTTAAATGGTGGGAAATTGACAGTAAATCTGAGTCCGTCAGATCCCATAATTCCTGCGAACGCGATTCCGCCAATTGAACGCACGCGCCAGCGATTTCATGCGCTTCGCGGAACGGCACGCCCTGGCGAACCAGCCACTCAGCTATGTCCGTTGCCAGTGCAAAGCCTTCTGGCGCAGAGGCTTTCATGACTTCGGCATTGAACGTCAAAGTGGAGACCATGCCCGTAAATGCCGGAAGCACAAGAAGTAACTGTTCTACCGAATCGAAGACGGGCTCTTTATCTTCTTGCAGATCGCGGTTGTATCCAAATGGCAATCCCTTGATGGTCGCCAACAGCCCGGTGAGGTTTCCAATCAAGCGACCGGACTTACCACGCGCCAATTCAGCAACGTCAGGATTCTTCTTCTGCGGCATGATGGATGAGCCAGTGGACCAGGAGTCATGCAGCGTTGCCCAACCAAATTCCCGAGATGCCATGAGAATAATTTCCTCCGATAAACGCGACAAATGCACGCCGATCATGGCTGTGACAAACAGGAACTCGGCAACCCAATCTCGATCGCTCGTTGCATCGATGGAGTTACCAAGGGCCTGGTCAAATCCCAAGGCAGTTGCAACGGCTTGAGGATCAAGACCCAAACTTGAACCAGCAAGTGCCCCCGCGCCTAATGGTGACCGCGCAGCCCGTTGATCCCAATCCGCGAGACGCTCAAGGTCTCGGATCAAAGCATGTACGTGCTTGGCCAACTCGTGACCAAAGGACACTGGCTGTGCATGCTGCATGTGTGTGAAACCTGGGGAATATGTATCCACATGCTCAGTAGCTTGAACCACGAGCGCATTCTCAAGCTCGATTATCTCCCGAGCTATCGCCCGCGCTTGATCGCGAACATATAACCGAAAGTCTGTGGACACTTGATCGTTTCGACTACGACCGGCGCGCAGCTTCCCTCCGACCTCGCCGAGTCGTTCAATGAGATTGCGCTCAATAGCTGTATGAACATCTTCATCTGACGGGTCAGGCACTACCACACCGGCTTGAACTTCTATCAGCAATTGATCCAGAGCAGTGGACACCTGCTCAAGCTCCTGGTCACTTAATAGACCTGCAGCGTGCAGAACCTGCGCATGTGCACAAGTTTGAGCAATATCGTAGGGAGCTAGGCGCCAGTCAAAATGCGTCGATGCACTCAAGGCAGCCATGGCATCAGATGGGCCACTTGCAAATCGACCGCCCCACAGCCGGGTGGGTTGCTCCTGTGTCATGGTGCCTGCTTCATTTTGTTGGTGTCCTTCTCATCTGGCACAGCGTGCACGTTAACCATGGGCTTCTGCCCACTCCACAACGGCGGTACATAAATCCTGGGCTGACTGTGGGCTCGGCATCACAATCATGATGGTGTCGTCTCCAGCAACGGTTCCAACGTTATCGAATATGCGACTGCGGTCAAGGTAACCCGCTAAGTACTGCGCTGCTCCAGGTGGTGTGTGGAGTACTGCGATGTTGCCAGCCGCCTGCGCCTTCAGGAGAACCTCAGCACAAACGCGCATCAGTTCGTTCTCAGAACCACCTGAAGGCAATGAGGTATCCCGGGCGATTCGCTCCGCGATGACATATCTCGATGATCCGCCTGCAGTTGAATGTTTGACCGCTCCAAGGGCATCTAAGTCACGTGAGACCGTGGCTTGGGTCACTTGGAAGCCCTGGCGTTGCAGCGAATCTATTAAGTCCTCCTGCGAGGTAATAATCTCGCTGGCAATGAGTTCCGCGATGATTGCTCTACGTGCTTTCATGGTGTTGGGAGACGTCACGGTGCGCTCGTTTTCACCCGTTGTGCGGCAACTTCCCAGGCTTCCAATGCGCGATCAATGTCCCCATCAGTAATCGACAGCGCAGGCGCCATACGAATAGCGGTGGGGGTAACGGCATTTGCCAGCACGCCTGCATGCAGAAGTGCTGAATTCATGTCCGTCGCGGACACCCCGTTGAGTTCCGCCGCCATGAGTAATCCGCGTCCACGTACCTGCGCCACCACACCGTGCGTTCTTACCGGTAACTCCCCCGAGATCCGATCAAAAAGATCTCGCGCCCGGCCCATGAGATTGTCGGATTGAATGGCATCCAAGACCACCAATGCAGCCCGCGTGCTCAGCGGATTACCGCCAAATGTTGAGCCATGCATGCCAGGGGTGAACAAACGTGCAGCTCGACCACGCGCCACGAGCGCACCAATGGGCACTCCACCACCCAGTCCCTTGGCCAACATGACCACATCTGGTTGTTCATTCGGTGTCACTAACTCCGATTGAAATGCGAACCACTCACCCGTACGGCCAATGCCTGATTGAACTTCGTCGAGCATGAGCAACGCTCCGTGGTGATCGGCAATGGCACGTGCAGCACGCAAATATCCGGGAGGCGCTAACCGTACGCCGCCTTCACCTTGTATTGGTTCGGGAACAATTGCTGCGGTGCGCTCGCTCACAGCGTCTGTGAGCGCAGCGGTATCTCCGAATGGAACCACGGTGACATCGCCTGGGAGCGGGCGAAATGGATCCTGCTTTCCCGGTTGGGCCGTCCACGAGAGCGCACCCATGGTGCGACCATGAAACCCGTCCTGGGCCACCACCGTGTGGGTTCTCCCGGTAAGTCGCGAGAGTTTGAGTGCTGCTTCATTCGCCTCTGCTCCCGAATTACAGAAGAAAGTTCGCGCATCCTGCCAACCGAGTAAGTCGCCCAGTCTCTGCGCTAGATCAATAGCACCAGGGTGGGCGTATAAATTGCTGATGTGTCCCAAAGTGTTCAGTTGCTGAGTCAACGCCTCAGTCATGCGTTGGTCAGCATGTCCGAGCGCATCAACCGCTATCCCGGCAATCAGGTCAACGTATTCCTTGCCATTGCTATCCCAGACCCGTGAACCCTGACCGCGTACGACCATGATGGGAGGCGTCGAATAATTCGCCATCAGACTCTGGTCCCAGAGCTGTTTCCACGGCGAATCAGCTGTCATGGGAGTCCACCACCATGGTTCCAACACCCTCCTCGGTGAATACTTCAACAAGAAGTGCGTGCGGCACTCGCCCATCGATCACGTGAGCGCGAGGCACTCCCCCTTGCACCGCGCGGAGGCAGGCTTCCATCTTGGGCACCATGCCCGAGGCCAGCGACGGCAACAAATCGCTGAGTTCACTCGTCGAGATGCGAGTAATGACGTCGGTGCTGTTGGGCCAGTCCCGGTACAGCCCGTCGACATCTGTCAGCACAACGAATTTATCCGCTCCCAGGGCCTGCGCAAGTGCTGACGCCGCCGTATCCGCGTTGACATTCATGCTCTGGCCGTCTGCGTTCTTGGCCACAGTTGACACAACTGGAATTAATCCGTCGTCAAGTAACATGTCAACGAACTCACCGTTTACCTCAACTATGTCTCCTACTAAGCCGATGTCAACGAGCTCACCGTTGACCGAGGCCATGCGCTGCTCGGCTAGGAATAGGTGCGCATCCTCCCCCGACACCCCAACAGCAAAGGGGCCATGTTCATTAATGAGACCCACCAGTTCTCTCTGGACTTGACCGACGAGAACCATGCCAACGACATCCATTATTTCCGGAGTGGTCTTGCGCAGACCACCGACGAATTCAGATTCGATTCCCAGTTTCCCCAACATCTCATTTATCTGGGGACCACCACCATGCACGACAACCGGCCTCATTCCAGCCAATCGCAGAAAGACAACATCCTGCGCAAAAGCCCGCTGGAGATCGTGATCGATCATGGCGTTTCCGCCGTATTTGATGACCACCGTTGCTCCGGCAAATCGCTTTAACCACGGTAATGCCTCGGCGAGGACTGCTGCTTTGTCTTGTGCACTGGAAGTCATGAGGTCCTCACGTCGAGTAGGCGGAATTTTCGTGGACATAGTCAGCGGTGAGATCGTTTGTCCAGATGGTTGCCGTGTGATTGCCGGCTGCAAGGGACACGTCAATCGCGACCTCGCGTTCTGACATGTTCACCAAGTCACGGGAATCGCCAATTCCACCACCCCGACACACTGTGACTCCGTTGATAGCTACGTCAACGGCAGAAGGGTTGAAGGTGGCTGCCGTTGTACCCAATGCAGACAGCACGCGACCCCAATTGGGATCCTCCCCGTGGATAGCGCACTTTAATAAATTACTTCGCCCAATTGCTCGAGCCGCCTCGAGTGCATCAGATTCTGTAGCCGCTCCAGTCACCGTTATTTCTATGTCCTTGGAAGCACCTTCTGCATCGGCAATGAGTTGCCGAGCTAGATCCGCACACACAGCCCGAACAACACTGGCGAACTCGTCGGAATCCGGAGTGACACCAGATGCTCCATTTGCCATCAACAGCACGGTGTCATTGGTACTCATGCAACCATCAGAGTCGATTCGGTCGAATGTGTAGGCGGTCGCACGGCGCAGGGCTGAATCAGCCACATCTCGCGACACCTGTGCATCTGAGGTGAGGAAGACCAGCATGGTGGCAAGTCCCGGCGCCAACATGCCGGCACCCTTTGCCATTCCCCCCACTACGTATCCGGCTCCCGACACAACGGAAACCTTGGGCACTGTGTCAGTCGTCATGATCGCAATAGCTGCTGATTCACCGCCCGCTGTATTGGCTTGTGCGAATGCCGAGTCGACCCCAGTACAAAGCTTCTCCATGGGCAACCGCTCACCAATCAAACCAGTGGAACACACAACGACCTCGCCAGCGCCCACCTCATGTCCTGCCGCCTGCGCCAACTCCGCAGCGTGTTCAGCCGTTGCATGGGTGTCCGCAAAACCGTCAGGTCCCGTGCATGCATTTGCACCACCGGAGTTGACCACGACCACGCGAGCGCTGCCATCAGCCACTACCTGGCGTGACCAGATCACCGGTGCCGCAGCAAATGCATTCGTAGTAAACACCGCTACGGCCACGTCACTCGGTCCATCGTTGACAATGACAGCCACGTCAGGATTCCCTGATTGCTTGAGGCCTGCGCGAACACCAGCGGCGCGGAAACCCTGTGCTGCGGTGACGCTCATGGCGCGATCCCGATTACATTTAAACCTGCGCCTTCATCCAATCCCAGCATCAGGTTCGCATTCTGCACCGCCTGACCGGCGGCGCCTTTCCCTAGATTGTCGATCACTGAAACAACCACTACGCGACCGGTATGTGGATCGACCGCAACCTGAATCTGGGCGGCATTTGTGCCACTCACTGATCCAGTCTGGGGCCATTGACCTTCTGGTAGGACACTGACGAACTGCTCGTGGGCGTAGGCCTCCATGAGAATCGAACGTGCATCAATATCACTGGTTAGCGTTGCCGTGCAGGTGGCGACGATCCCGCGAGGCATGGGAGCGAGCAGGGGCGTAAAAGACAGGGTGACATCACTGAGGTTCCACCCAGCCGCGGCCGCAATGGACTGTTCCATCTCGGGAGTGTGTTGATGCGCTCCCCCGACCTTGTAGGCAGCCATGGAACCCATCACATTCGTTGCGAGCAAGGAGTCACTGGCCTTGCGCCCCGCGCCAGAAGTTCCCGATGCCGCCACCACCACGATGTCCGTTGAATTAATCACTCCTGCACGGGCCAACGGCGCCAAAGCCAGTGCAACAGCCGTGGGGTAACAGCCAGGGTTTGCAATGCGACTGGATCCACGGATGAGTTCACGTGCGCCGGGGAGTTCAGGTAGCCCGTAGGTCCAACTGCCCGCATGCTCGCCGCCATAGAACGTGACCCACGCATCTGCACTGCGGAGCCGAAAGTCCGCTCCTAGATCGACAATCAATGTGTCCGCGGGTAACTGAGCAGCCAACTCAGCCGACTGCCCGTGCGGCAGTGCCAGGAACACCAAGTCTGCCTGGCTCAGAACACTGGCTGTCGTCTCCTCCAGCAAAAGATCTGCCCAGGATGTGCCGGCGAATTGCGGGTGGACAGTAGCGAGGGTCTCCCCAGCTCGACCCGCGGCGCACGCAGCAATCAGGTCAAAAGTCGGGTGGTGGGCTACATAGCGAAGGAGCTCGCCCCCTGCATAGCCGGATGCCCCGGCAACTGCCACACGTGTCATGGATCCGATTATACGCATACGCGCATAATCAGTCCTAGGAGGTCAGCCTTGTCACTCCCGTTTCCCCCACATGCGTGAACAGGAGCTGCCCGCGGGTGCGGCTAGCCGTCATGCGTCTACCTACCGGAGAACCGCTCCGCACACTTCGGTAGCCCGCGACAGTGCCGACTCACGCGCCTGCGTGGTTTCTTCAGCGGAGAGCGTGTGATCAGGGCTACGGAAGCGTAAGGCGAACGCCAACGACTTTTTACCTTCACCGACCTGTGGACCTGAGTACACGTCAAACAGACGAATGGACTCAAGGAGTTCGCCTGCACCGTCTCGCAACGCCTGCTCGACAACAGATGCATCCACGCTGTGGTCAACAACGACAGCCAGATCCTCCTTGGCCACCGGCTGAGTCGAGAACACGGGGGCAGCCATGACACTCGGAGCGCATTCGATCACGAGCGACAGATCCATTTCCATGGCGCAGGTGCGTTCAGGGAGACCAAAACTTTCACACACCGCCGGGTGCAACTCCCCTGCCGTACCCACTGCGTGGCAGGTTCCGTTCGCATCCGTCACACTGAGTTCGGCGCAGCGCCCCGGATGAAAGAGTGGGTCCGTTCCACGCGTCACACTCAGGGTGAGACCACAGGTGGATGCGACAGTTCGCGCCATGTCAATCGAGTCAGACCAGTCAAATGGACGAGCGCTCCCCCACCAACCGGACTGCTGCGAATCCCCCGCCAAAACGGCGGCAATATGAATTGGTTGCGAAGGAAGCGCCGCTTCCAATGAGCGCCACTGCTCAGGTGATGGTGGCGCCTCAACACTCAGGCGAGGAATCGCCGCGTCACTCACACTCCCTTGAAACACGGTGCCGATCTCAAAAATCGGAACGGAGCCATGTCCGCGGCCAACATTTCGACGTGCAGAGGGAAGGAGGGTGAATAACACGGCAGAACGCAACCATGGTTGTTCGTCAGACAGTGGATTGGCCAGTGTTGGCATGTCACGACGCGCATCTTCTGCCGGAAGGCGCAGAGCAGTGAGGTCCTCCGGCCCAACGAACGGGTAGCTCAAGACCTCCGCTAATCCAGCATGAGCGAGTGCCGTACCGACCCGGCGACGCAATTTTTGCGCGTGGGTCAAACCGCGGCCAGCAGGAGCAACAGGCAACGTGCTCGGTAAGTGGGAATAACCAATAAGCCGAACAACTTCCTCCACCAGATCAGCTTGGTCGGTGAGATCGGGTCGCCAGGAGGGAACGACCACCTCGAGTACCCCCGCATCTGAGGTGACCTGGCAACCAACAGCGGTCAACAACTCCAGCACACGGTCCGCTGGAATGTCCATACCAGCAATGCGCGACGGGAGGTCCGCATCGATGGTGATCGCCGTGGGATCCATGGGCGCCTCCACGGCGTTCATGCCAACGTACTCACCACCACCGAACTCCAGCATCAACTCTAGGGCCCGGGCCGCTGCATAGGGAGCAATAGTGCGATCCACGCCACGCTCAAACCGACGGGATGCCTCACTCGAGAGTTTGTATTTACGCGAACTCTGCGCGATTGCAGTTGAATCAAAATGGGCTGCCTCGAGCGCGATATTGGTGCTGGTGTCCGAAATCTCCGCATCAAGTCCACCCATGACACCGGCAAGACCGATAGTGCCGCGGTCATCGAGAATGACTAAATCACTCGCTGACAGTGTGCGCTCGACGTGATCAAGGGTCTCGAATTTCTCACCTTCGCGGGGATGCCCAGCGCGTACCGTGCCCTGCAACCTGTCGAGATCAAAAGCGTGGAGGGGCTGTCCAAGTTCCAGCATGACGTAATTGGTGATGTCAACAGCCAGCGAGACAGAGCGCATGCCACAATCTCGCAGCCGGTTTTTCATCCATTGCGGTGTGCGGGCATGAGGGTCAAAATTCACCACAGTGGACAGCGTGAATAGATCACATGCTTCTAGATCATCTGATGCGCACTCAGCAGGAATGCGGGTCTGCGATGGCGCTGGCAAGTGTGCGGAACGATCCACCGGGTCGTGGAACGGAACCCCGAACGCGATCGCAATCTCCCGCGCGACACCTCGAGCGGACAGCGCATACCCCCGGTCTGGAGTCACCGCAATGTCGAGAACCTGATCTCCAATGCCCAGAATCGGCTTGGCGTTGGCACCGGGATCCGCGATGGCAGGCGGCAGAACCAAAATTCCGTCGTGGTCCTCACCGAGACCCATTTCCCGCTCGGAGCAGATCATGCCGTTGGACACCTTGCCGTATGTCTCGCGCGCTGAAATCTCAAAACCACCGGGCAAAATCGTCCCGGGAACGGCGACCACCACGAGATCCCCAGCAGCGAAGTTCCGCGCGCCACAGATAATCCCGCGGACCCCGCCGTGGTCAGCGCCCACATCAACCTGGCAGTAACGGATGGGCTTTTTAAACTCTGTGAGTTCCTCGATAGCTTCGACCCGACCCACAAGAAGGTCACCGGTCAAACCTTCACCGATTGATTCAACACTTTCCACTTCAAGACCAGCCGCAATAAGCCGCTCGGCCATGTCACGGCCGGATGCTTCTACTCCGGTGAGTTCCGTGAGCCAACTGGCAGCAATACGCATTACGCCTCCACTCCGAACGCGCGAGTGAAGCGGAGATCGCCCTCGACCATGTCGCGCATGTCGGTCACGCCGTTGCGGAACATCAAGGTCCGCTCAATGCCCATGCCGAATGCGAAACCCGTGTACTCATGTGGGTCAATGCCCACAGACCGCAGGACGCGTGGGTTGACCATCCCGCACCCACCCCACTCAATCCAACCTTCACTCCCGCACGTGCGACAGGGGGCATCCGGGTTCCCGACAGATGCGCCGCGACAGACAAAGCACTCCAGATCGACTTCAGCACTGGGCTCCGTGAACGGGAAGTAAGACGGACGAAGTCGGGTAACAATGCCGGCACCAAACATCTGCTCAGCCAAATGATCCAATGTGCCCTTCAAATGTGACATGGTCAACCCGCGGTCAACGGCTAGGCCCTCGATCTGATGGAACACGGGCGTATGTGTTGCATCGAGCTCGTCGGTGCGGAACACCCGCCCTGGCGCCACTACATAAATAGGTAGTTCGCGCGCGAGCATGGCGCGAATTTGAATGGGTGAGGTTTGCGTGCGCAGCACCGCGCCACTGTCGGGTGACGAAACATAGAAGGTGTCCTGCATGGTGCGAGCCGGGTGATCTGGCGGCACGTTGAGGGCATCGAAATTCACCCACTCCGCTTCCAACTCCGGACCCTCCGCCACGGAATAGCCCATAGAAATGAACACGTCTGACATTGCTTCCATCAAAGTGGTCAGAGGGTGACGCCCGCCAACCCAGCCACGATCAGTAGGCACGGTGACGTCAACGACTTCCTGCAGAAGCACCTGCTGATCCCGCTCATGCTCGAGTTGTTCCTCACGCAACGCCAATGAATCCTTGATACGGGCCCGTGCTTGACCCACGCGTTTACCGACCTCAGCCTTGGCCGCCGGAGGTAGTGCGCCGATCTCCCTATTAGCCAATGCCAGTGGCGAACGGTCACCGAAATGAGCAAGCCGGACTTCCTTTAACTGAGCAAGGTCCCCCGCCTGATCGATCGCCTGGAGAGCTTGCGCCACCATGTGGTCAACGGATTCCTCCCCCAGATCGGCAACCTGCTTCGGGTCATACTCCTTATTCGGTGCCGACACTTGAAACTCCGGAATCGGCTTCCAAAATACGGTCGACCAGGATTGCCACACTTGCGTCCAAATCACCACTGCCGGTTAACACAAGATCTGGATTGCTGGGGACTTCATATGCCTGACCCATGCCGGTCATGTTGGGCAGATTACCTGCAGCAGCTTTGGCGTACAGACCCTTGGGATCACGTTCGGCACACACTTCAACCGGAGTATCGACATACACTTCCATGAATTCACCGGGCTCGAAGAGTGCTGCCGCCGTGTCGCGGTCGGCTTCATACGGGGAAACAAGGGCAACGAAAACCACGATGCCACTGTCTCGCATCAACTTGCTCACTTCAGCCACCCGGCGAACGTTCTCGGCTCGATCCTCCGGCGTGAAGCCGAGATCCTTGTTCAACCCGGTGCGAACATTGTCACCGTCAAGGACGTAGGTATGCACCCCGAGTGAATGCAATTTGCGGACAGCGGAGTCGGCAATCGTTGACTTACCGGACCCCGGTAAGCCTGTCAGCCACACAACCTTTGCGGGGTGCCCCATGAGAGCACTGCGCGCTGCATGATCAACGTCGTAATTGTGCGGAACAACGTTGAAGGCCCGGCGCATGGCGTGACGGGATAGACCAGCAGCAACCGTGTCGGCATTAACCCGATCAACCAAGAGGAACCCGCCGGTGTCGCGACAATCCCGATACGCGTCCATGGGAATCGGTCGGTCGGTGGCGATTTCCACGCGACCAACGTCATTCATTTCCAAAATTCGCGCCGCATGTTCGTGGCCCGACACGACATCAAGTCGATGACGGACATTGGTGACCGTTGCTGGTACCGAACGTGAACCCGACATGAGCAAATACGAACGGCCGTGCGCGAGAGGCTCCTCCCCCAACCACACCATGTCAACGGCGAAACGGTCTGCCGGTTGCAAAGGAGTGCCCGCAGCGAGGATGTCACCGCGGGTGACGTCAACTTCATGATCCAAAGTCAGTGTCACAGCCTGACCAGCGACTGCAGTGTCAAGGTCCCCATTCGCGGTCACAATGCGATCAATCTTGGCTGTTCGGCCAGAGTCCGCGACCGTGATGGTTTGGCCCGCGGTGACCGAACCCGAAACAACCGTTCCTGCATAACCGCGGAAGTTCCCCTCCGCGCGGACAATAAATTGCACCGGGAAACGGAAGCCCTCTTCCTCAGGTCGAACAGCAGGTTCCCAAACGCCCAGTGCGCCGAGCAGTGTTTCCCCGTGATACCAGGGCATGTTGGTGGAAGCAGTGGTGATGTTGTCGCCTGCGACGGCACTCACCGGAATACCCTCAATTTCTTCAACACCTAGGCGCGCCGCTGTGACCCGTACCTCTCCCATGATTTGTTCAAAAACTTCGTGGGAATAGTCAACAAGGTCCATTTTGTTCACCGCGACCATGATTGTTTCAACACCCATCAGGGCACACACGGTCAAGTGTCGGTGCGTCTGCGGACGCACACCACGGGCAGCGTCAACGAGTAACACAGCAACGTCACCATTGGATGCCGCAACGGCCATGTTGCGTGTGTATTGCTCGTGACCAGGGGAATCAGCAATCAGCACCCGCCGCCCATTGGGCAAATTCATGTGACGATAAGCCACGTCAATGGTGATTCCTTGTTCACGCTCAGCCTCTAAGCCGTCGGTCAACAAGGAGTAATCAATCTCCCCCACCGGAACAGTGGAGCCGCCGCGACGTGTCCGCCGTGCATAATCCAGTTGGTCAATGGGAACACTGTCTGTTTCCGCCAGGAGGCGGCCAATGAGCGTGGACTTTCCGTCGTCGACAGAACCACAGGTAACGAGGTGAAGCACAGGAGTTTGATCTGACATTAGAAATAACCCTCTGCCTTCTTGGCTTCCATGGACCCGCCACCTTCGCCGTCGATTAATCGACCAGCTCGTTCCGAAATCTTGCTGGATTCCATTTCAGCGATCAAGTCAACGAGATTGTCCGCCGTTGATTCCACTGCTCCCGAGAGCGGATAACAACCCAGAGTCCTAAAACGAACGGACTTCATGACCGGCGTTTCCCCCTCGTGAAGTGGGAAGCGGTCGTCGTCCACCATGATCAAGGCGCCATCACGCTCCACAACGGGACGCTCCTTGGCGAAATAAAGTGTTGGAATTTCGATATTTTCGCGCTGGATGTAACGCCACACGTCCAGTTCCGTCCAGTTAGACAACGGGAACACGCGCATGCTTTGTCCGGGAGCAAGCTGCGTATTCGCCGTCCGCCAAAATTCCGGACGCTGCTTACGGGGCTCCCATCGATGTCCCGGCTCACGCAACGAGAAAATGCGTTCCTTAGCGCGGCTGCGTTCCTCGTCGCGGCGAGCACCACCAATCGCGGCATCGAATCCGTACTTATCGATGCCCTCCCGCAGAGCCACGGTTTTCATGATGCGCGTGTATTCATGGGTGCCATGAGTGAAGGGGCTCACCCCCTCCTCCAAGGCGGCGACGTTTTGAGCAATGCGGAGATCCAACTGAAGGTCCTTGGCGCGCTTGTCGCGGAACTCAATCATCTCGCGGAATTTCCACGATGTGTCAATGTGCATCACCGGGAAAGGCACGGGGGCAGGGTAAAAAGCCTTCACGGCCAGGTGCAAAAGAACGGACGAATCCTTGCCAATGCTGTACAGGAGAACTGGGTTGCGAAATGCGGCGGCGGTTTCCCGATAAATATGAATCGCCTCAGCCTCGAGCTCGTCGAGCACTGCCGAATACGGCACCGTAATGGTCACTCAGCTCTCCCATTCATTGAACCAGCATTGTCCATGATCACAATCTCACTTGCTGCAGCCAAAAACAGCCGCGCCTGGCGGTTTGTGCGCTCCGTAGAGTGAACTCTAAAGCCTCAGGCCTCGGAGAGAACTTCCATCCCCATGGAACCGGAATCACCGGAACCAGCGCGGGCAGCCTCCCGCTCTGCTCGGCGACGCATGGCTTCCTGGTTTCCCGCCTCAATATCGGCCGGATCCATGGCCGGCGAGTCAATGGAGGTCACCGGGTGGCGGGCATCAATCCATTCTTGGAGCTCCGGCCCGGATTCATAGGAAGTAATGAGGCAGTAACGCGGCTGATCGCCGGTATGCCAGACGGCGTGATATAGCCGCTGGGTGTCAATCACGACTTGGGCACCTGCCGGTAGCGGTACCCGAACCTCGGTCGACGGATCATCCCGATCCTCACGCAGGATCATGACCGAATCGGGATTATCGGTCAGGTTGTAGAAGGATCGCACGATCCAACCGGTGCCTTCTGGGTTAAGGCGGTTGTTGTCGTCCCGATGCAGGTTATAAATCGCGTCAGCATAGGTATTGGGCTGAAGTTCAATCACGCGACACCGACCCACATTCGCACCCACCTCTTGGGCTCGTTGCGTCAACTTCGGGGCGATCGCCACATTTTCCTCGACCCACACCCCGTCTTTGTCGGTCTTGGGAGGAGTGTGATTCCAAAATCCGTCACATTCCATGTCGCCATAAGCGCTAGCGAGTGGCGCGAAGCGGGTATCGCCGGAGGACTTCCAATCCACGTACACCAAGTTTTCCCACTCCCGGGGGTCGGCGGACTGGTTATAGGAGTCGACGATGGCGTAGCCGGAGTCATTCAGGATGGGCATTGTGACGTAATTCATGGGTTCTCCACTTCAACGGACTGACTTTGCTGCACTAGCAGCATCCTTAGTTTCTCACTTGTCGGCCGTAGATTCACGCTCAAGAAGGCGTGTTGCGAGTGCACTTACTCACACGTGCTGGAGGTACCCCTGGTACAAACATATAGAGCCGGCAACGCCGGCGTTCAGCGACTCTACGCCGGCGGACATGGGAATACTGACCGCCGTCGTGTTATCTCCGCGCTCAGCCCACGCTGCATGCACGCCGTGGGCCTCAGAGCCCACCACCCACATGTAATTGGCCTGGCCGAGATCGATATCCGTGATCGACGTTGACGCACCTGCAGCAAGTACATAGACGTGCTTCCCTGATGGGATTAAGTCCAGAGACGTCAATTCGGAAATAGGTACTCTGAAAATTGACCCAGCACTACTGCGAACAACTTTGTCGTTAAAAGGATCAACACAGTTGCCAAACGTCATGATCCCGGCGACCCCCGTGGCATCGGCCGTGCGGATCAGAGTTCCCATGTTGCCGGGATCAGAAATTCCATCTGCAACAAGAAGGACTCCTGCCTTGGCGAGGAGAGCAGCGGAATCGACCTGAGGGATTCGACACAGTGCAATAACGCCCTGCGGCTGGACGGTAGTGCCCAGAGCCTCAATCACCTCAGGCGTACACACAGTGACGTTGGCTCCCAGCTCGAGGAATTCCTCAACCAAGTTCTCCACGGCAAAGACTTCAACCACCAACTCCGGTGAATTGTCCAACGCCATACGAACGACAGCCGGACCTTCCGCGAGGAATAGTCCGGCTGAAACTCGTTCAGATTTCTTATGCAGTTTCACAAGTTCTTTAACGCGGTCTGACTTGCGCGAACTTATGCTCCGCATGGAAACGAAACTTAGGATGCAGTTGCCGCTGGGACTGCTGCACGAGCAATCTCAACAAGCGCGGTAAATGCTGCGGGATCGCTCACGGCCAACTCGGCCAACATGCGACGATCCACTTCAACGTCAGCAGCTTTCAAGCCCTGAATGAAGCGGTTGTAGGTCATGTCGTTCGCGCGGGCAGCGGCATTAATGCGCTGAATCCATAGACGACGGAAATCACCTTTACGGGTACGACGATCCGCGTAGGCGTAGACCATGGAGTGAGTGACCTGCTCCTTGGCTTTGCGATACAAACGGGAGCGCTGTCCACGGTAACCGGATGCCCTCTCCAGGATTTCACGACGCTTCTTATGAGCGTTAACGGAGCGCTTGACGCGTGCCATAGTTTTTCCTGCTTTCTTGAATTACAGCTGATGTGTAAGAGTTGTGTCTGAAAGGTGATTACCGACCAAGAAGTCGCTTGACGCGCTTCATGTCTGCGGGTGCAACTTCTTCGTCGGCCATGAGGCGACGAGTGCGCTTGCTGTTCTTCACTTCCAGTAGGTGGCGGCGATTAGCTTGTTCGTGGGTGATTTTCCCGGAACCGGTCACCTTGAAACGCTTCTTCGAACCACTGTGGGTCTTTTGCTTCGGCATGTTCTTTCCTTTCAGTCCGCTTCTGTCGGAGCGGAAGTCTCGGGTGCTGAATCAGTCTCTGCAACTGTGTCAGCCTTCTTGCCTTCAGCCTTACGGCGAAGTGGTGCGAGCACCATCAGCATGTTGCGGCCATCCTGCTTGGGTGCAGCCTCAACGAATCCAATGTCGGAAACGTCTTCGGCGAGTCGACCCAGGAGGCGAATGCCTAATTCCGGTCGACTTTGCTCACGCCCCCGGAACATGATGGTGATCTTGACTTTGTCACCCGCCTTGAGGAAGCGAACCACATGACCCTTTTTTGTTTCGTAGTCATGTGAGTCGATCTTGGGACGTAGCTTCATTTCCTTGATCACGGTGTGAGACTGATTTCGGCGCGACTCCCGATCCTTCAGAGCCGCTTCATATTTGAATTTACCGAAATCCATGAGTTTGCATACGGGGGGCTTGGAGAGTGGCGCTACCTCGACGAGGTCGAGATCCGCTTCAACAGCCAGACGTAGGGCATCCTCAATGCGGACGATTCCCACTTGCTCGCCGGCTGGGCCAACTAAGCGAACTTCGGGAACACGAATCCGGTCATTGATCCGGGGTTCGACGCTGATGGCGCCTCCTCATCTACTCGATAACTCTGCTGTATTCCGTCCGCGCAACGAAAAACCTCCGGTGCACGCGCACGCGGAGGTATCGGCGATGTGTGTCACCACACACCGTGGGCTTGTGACCCACTAAAACCTCTGAGGTCGAGTCAGTCTCCTGACCGCCGGGAGGTGGGAGCCGATGCTCCGCTTGCCTGACCCGGCATTGCTACCGAATCATGGGAGTGCAAGGGTAACAGCCGTGACTGATGAGAACTCCCCCGCCCTCGATATTGCCGATGTCCCCGCGGTCGAGGTGGTGTTGACCGTGAGTATGCACCTCATGTCTGCCGCCGCTATTGCCTGCGGGCTGGCAGAAGACAACCAGGAGGCCGATTTAGCCGAGGCTCGGATATTGATCACTGCCCTTGCTGGACTGGTGAGCGCGAGCGCCCCCGATCTTGGCTCGGTGCACGCGGCCCCGCTCCGTGATGGACTTAAGAGTCTGCAATTGGCTTTCCGAGAAGCGTCCGCTATTCCCGACCCTCCGGGCATGGGCCCTGGGGAGAACCTCACGGGATCGGTGGTCTAGGAGGCACCGTCTGAAACCACCAGCGAAATTCCCTCGGGCGTATAGGCATGAATGTCACTGCGGCCAACGAGCAACGCCGAAATCGTATCCACCTGGGCAGCCGGCACAGTGATCTGAACGGGACCTGATGACCCGGGAGCCTCAATATGCGATTCAACCCCCACGCCCGCTAAGGCCTCCCTAAGCAACGGCACTGCTCGAGCTCGCTGATCGACTCCCGAGAGGTGCACAAGATCAGGCAGGGTGATTGTGTAGGGGTGCGGCCCGGCGATATCAATGAGCAGCGCCTGTGCCGATTCGTCGAGGGCCGCCACGGCTGCGTCCATTCCGGTGATGGGCACCGGGCGGGCATGGGGATTCCAGCGGGTGAGTGAATCCACCGAAGTGAATCCAAGAAGACCTAGGCGACCATCCGAAGCCGTCATGCACACCACGGCCATCTCGGCAGTCTTCTCTTCTATATCCGGTTGGATCGTTGACCGTGCTAGCGCGATAAACAGTCGTCCAGTCCGCAGCACATGCATAACTTGATTCGGATCACCTGATGCCAATGACTCGACCAGCAGTGGGTCCGCGTCGCCCTGATCGTCCTTCCAGCGGGCTTGTGGGTCCTCGAGACCTCGGTTGCCGCCGAAGGAACGTGCGTGATCGGCTGACTCAACTCCCCTGCTGTCCACAGACTGAGCCTAAGGGAGCACAATCCACCCGTGCCACCATCTCCCGCGGTAAGAGAGACCCACCACCTCTCCCACCACGTCTCCCAAGGTGTCTTACTCACGGCTGTTGTCTTGGTTGCGTTGAATTTACGAGTAGCCCTGTCCAGTTTGCCCACCGTTATCACTGATATTCAAGATGCCACTGGCTGGTCGGACTCCACACTAGGCGTACTAACAACCATTCCCGTTCTGTGCATGGGCTTCATTGCATTGACAGTTCCGTCACTTGTCATGCTTGTTGGGCGGAAAAGAGTTGTGATTGTCGCACTGTTGGCGTTGATCTTTTCGCTGAGCATGCGTGCGCTCGAGAACTTACCCGAATTACTTTTTGTCTCGGCATTTCTCTCGGGCGTGGGTATCGCGTTAACAGCAGGCGTGATTCCTGGCATTGTCCGGGCTCAGCTACCCGACTCTTTGGGCACGGCCAACGCGCTGTGGACGACAGCCATGATGGCCAGTGCGGCCATGGGCGGCGCCCTGACGGTTCCTATTGCAATCTGGCTAGATTCGTGGTCCCTCGCCCTCGCTTTTTGGGCGCTTCCCGCGGTGATCGCACTTCTCTTCTGGTTTGTCGCAGAACGAAACGCCCCGAATCATGATCGCCAGACAACGAATCTTTCACTGCGGTCACTTCCCTGGCGTAATTCCTTAGCGTGGGCACTGACCATGAATATGGCCATTAACTCGATCGTCTTCTACAGTTCCATTGCCTGGATCGCACCCTCCTTCGTTGAACGCGGATTGAGTCAAGAGGATGCTGGGTGGCTCTTTGGTGCTTTTACCGGCGCTCAAGTTGTCTCGGCGCTGGTGCTGGCGGGAATTTCCACTCGCATCCGGCATCGCCGAACCGTGTTAACCATTGCCATTACCTCTGCCACGGTTGCACTTGTTGCCATTGGCTGGGCACCATCATTCGTCCCGTGGATCACCCTTATCGTCTTTGGGTTCTTTATTAGCGGCGCGTTCGCCATGCTCTTGGGCCTGCTCAGTGAATACAGTGTTGATGCGCCAAGTGCCGCCCGACTTACAGCCATGGCGTTCTTTATTACTTACACGATTGGAGCCTTCGGACCATTCTTTTCCGGGGTGTTGCTCGACGTATTCAATTCATGGTCCGTTGTTTTCACCGTGCTGGCAGTCATATTAATTACGCAGGTTGCTTTTGTTCCGCCATTGAAGCGCAACGTCACTATTACCTAACTACAAACGACACGCATGAATGTCAGTGACCAGGATTCCTTTGGCCCCTAGGGCGAAAAGTTCATCCATGATCCGGTGTACATCTGCCGTCGGAACCATGGACCGAACGGCCGACCACGACTTATTCTGCAGAGCAGAGACGGTTGGAGACTCGATACCGGGAGTGATCTGACAGGCCTGCTCCAAGTGCTCATTGGCGATATCAAAATCAACCAATACGTAGCTCCTTGCCACAAGAACACTGTGCATCCGTCTTTCAAATGTTTCTTGGGCACTTGAATTTGTACCGGAATCGGATCCAATAAGAATCGCCTCAGATTCCACGAGCGGATCTCCCAAAATCTCTAGACCAGCGGCACGCAGTGTGGCTCCGGTGGCGACAACATCAGCAACGGCATCAGCGACACCCAGAGCCACGGCGTTTTCGACCGCTCCATCAAGTCGCACGACGGTCGCCTTCATATCGTGTGATGTCAACCAGTCATGGAGCAAACCGGGATAGGAGGTCGCGATCCGCGCTCCTTCCAGGTTCGACACATGGGCGAATCTGCCGGTGGGTCCGGCGAATCGAAATGTCGATGACCCAAATCCCAACTGCATGATCTCCCGAGCATTGACCCCGCTATCGAGCAACATGTCCCGGCCAGTGATGCCAATGTCCAGTGTCCCGCCACCGACATAAACAGCGACATCCTTCGGGCGCAGAAAATAGAACTCCACACCATTGGCGTGATCGTGCACAACAAGTGAACGCGGATTGCTCGCCGACAGGTACCCAGCCTCTTTCAGCATTTGTCGGGCAGGCTCGGAGAGTTGGCCTTTATTGGGAACGGCAACCTTCAGTACCACGGGAAACTCCTTTGATGGTCTGGGGATTCGATTGTCACCTTGCGAAGCCGAGGCTATAAGTACGTATAGATATCAGCGGGTGTGAGGTTGTGAGCGTGCATGAGCACTTGAAGGTGGTAGAGCAATTGCGAAATCTCCTCCGCCAACTGCTCCGAGGACTGGTATTCGGCCGCCATCCATACCTCAGCCGCTTCCTCTACGACCTTTTTCCCGATGGCATGTGTGCCCGCAGTGATTAACTCCACCGTCCGAGATCCAGGATCTCCGGCGGCAATTCTCGCTGACAGTTCACTGAAAAGTGACTCGAAGGTTTTTGGTGACAGGTCAGCGGACATATGACCAGCCTAGCCAAACCCGACCGTAGTCGAGGGTGACCGATGGGCAATAGCCATGGAAAGCGCCGCTTCCACCGCCTCAGCGCCCTTGTCTTCACGAGAAGTCGGCAAACCTGCGCGGTCTCGCGCTTGGTCCTCAGTGTCTACGGTCAACAGTCCGAAACCAATAGGAATCCCCTGATCAAGCATCACCCGCATGATTCCCTCGGTAGCTGCACTACATACGTACTCAAAGTGCGGCGTACCTCCCCGGATGACAACCCCGAGGGCAACAATCGCATCTACTTTGGCGATATTCGAAACCCGCTGACAACCCAGTGGTAATTCGAAGGCACCGGGAACTCGAGTTATGTCGAAGGTGGCCCCTGCTTTCTCGCAGGCGGCAACAGCCCCCGCCACGAGGGCATCCATCACTTCCTGATGCCACTGGCTGGCGACAATGTGCACCCGTAGGCCTCGGGCATCGAGTTCAACGCTCGGAGCATGACCACCACTCATGATTTCTCCAGTTCACTAAAGGCCATGAGCCGTTGAACATATTTCGCGATGGCGTCCACTTCCAGGTTGACGTGGTCACCAACCTGCAATCCCCCCAGAGTAGTGGCGGCCAACGTGGTTGGTATCAGAGAAACGCCAAACTGTTGGTCCGCATCCTGGGGGTCCGAGACCCAGACAACAGTGAGTGAAACTCCGTTGATGGTGATGGAACCCTTCTCCACAATGAATCGCGAGAGTGACGGTGGCACTGAGACGGTAACGGTGGTCCATTCAGGTTCCACGCGAATCGAGGAGATGATGCCTTGGGAATCAACATGTCCTTGAACAATGTGCCCGCCGAGCCGACCATGAACCGGCATGGCTCGTTCCAAGTTCACAGGATCACCCGCGCTTAAGTCACCCAATGTCGACCTAGTCAGCGTCTCCTGCATGATGTCTGCCGAAAACCATGTGGGGGTGAAATCAACGACTGTCAGACAGACGCCATTGACGGAGATGGACGCCCCCTGCACTGTGTCAGCAAGAATGTCGGGGGCGTTGACAGTGATGCGAGCAGAGTCGTGCCCCGGGACCAGGTCCTGAACATGCCCCATGGTCTCGACGATGCCGGTGAACATGGCAGGACTCTACCGATACGCCACATAAGCGGAGAGCACCAAGTCATTACCCAGGATGTCCCACCGCACCTGCTCTGCAGTGATGCCCGACGGTAACTGACCTGCCACCGGAGCCGGACCACTACCGAACGTGCGGGGGGCAATGACTGTCATGACTTCGTTGACCGCACGTTCCGTGAGGAATGCTCTCGCCAAAGTGGGTCCTCCCTCGAGTAGCACATGGCGCACACCCCGTCCGGCTAAATCAGCCAAAATTTCATTCGCCTCAGCTTTTCGGTAGTGCACCAACTCACCACCCGGAGACGTGAGTACCTGAGCATCTGAGGGAATCTCTGAATTTCCCACAACAACCCGCACCGGCTGACGCTC
>JAIOWY010000009.1:0-22770 GCA_021741845.1 Candidatus Nanopelagicales bacterium | reverse complement strand
TGGTCCCCCTCGATGTAAAATCCAGGCTCAATGCTGAAAACCATGTCTTCTTCAATCACTGTGGTGTTGTTGATTCCGATATACGGTTCCTCGTGTGTATCCAACCCAATGCCGTGACCGGTTCGATGAATAAAATATTCCCCCAGACCGTGCAGTGTCAGTTCCTCCCGACCAGCTGCATCAATGTCATGGCTCACTGCGCCCACGTGAACAGCTTTAGTGGATAGTTCCTGAGCCCTCTGTAAGACCAAATATCTTTCTAAGAAATCCGCATTGGGTGCACCCATGGAGTACGTGCGAGTGCAGTCGCTGCAATAGCCACTCGGCATGGTTCCGCCAATGTCGACGACTACCGGGTCACCTTTCTCAATAATGCGGTCGCTTACCTCATGGTGCGGGCTTGCGCCATTAGGGCCTGAAGCCACAATCACAAAATCGACGCGTACGTGCCCTTCTGTCAAAATCAGGTCGGCGATGTCAGAGGCCACTTCACGCTCCGATCTCCCTACTCGCAGGATCTCTGGCACCCGTGCATGTACTCGATCAATGGCACGAGCAGCCACGCGCAAATGGTCAAGTTCCGCCGGATTCTTTCGGGTGCGGAGCTCAGATATGAATCCCGACCCAGCAATGCACGTTGCCGATGGGAAATATTCCTGGATATTCAAAAGACGTTCGGCCCACATGTGGCTGTCGACCGCAATCGTTCCCGTCAGGGGTCCAAGATGATGTTCAATGATCGTGTACGGATTATCGTTTTCGCCCCACGTCAGGACGGGGAAGCCAGTGGAGCCAAAGGGACTGGCCAATGCTGCTGATTTCTCCAACCGCGGGACAAGCATGAATGGATCGTGGTTGGGGGAAATCACCAGTGTCGTAATACGCTCCAGTGGTACAGCGTGATAGCCAGTGAGATAGCTGAGATCGGTCCCCGGAGTAATCAGCATTGCGGATACCCCATTACTCGCGAGTTGCGCGGTCAATGCCTGTATCCGAGCTTCGAAACCATCTGTCTGTGCCATGCCACAAGGTTAGTCGTCCACGGGTTTACTGGATGACATACTGCGCTGGTGACCGCTCCCGCACCCCTGCTCATACTCGACTCAGCAACGTTGTATTACCGAGCCTTCTATGCGCTTCCTGAGAAGATGACCGCTCCCGATGGCCACCCCCACAATGCCATCCGGGGATTTCTCAGCATGCTGACCACCCTGACTCGCCTGCACCGGCCCTCAGGGATTGTCGCGGCATGGGATACCGACTGGCGCCCCCAATGGCGAGTAGATCTGGTCCCTACCTACAAGACACACCGCGTCGAGCCCGAATCCGACCAATCCGCTGCTGAGGAGATTCCCGACACCCTCGGACCGCAAATTGGCGCTCTGGCTGAGATTATTGATGCACTAGGAATCGCTCGAATTGGGTTTGAAAACTTCGAAGCCGATGACGTGATTGCATCCGTGGCAGATCAGTCTCCAGGCCGACACCTTGTTGTCACCTCGGATAAAGATCTCATGCAAGTGATCTCCGAGAGGACATCTATTCTTCTGCAATCACAAGGCGGGCTGGAGAAATGGCCAATCATTGGAGAGGCGGAGGTTCTGGCGCGATTCGGCGTTACGGTGGATCAATACTTGGATTATGCGGTCTTGAAGGGCGACCCAAGCGATGGGCTTCCTGGGATAGCCGGAATCGGCGATAAGACGGCCGCTGCCCTCATTTCTGGCTATGGATCGCTCGATCAACTGATCAAGGCCGCTTCCGCGTCAGCGGTGCAGAAACCGCTCACTCCCACGTTGGCAGCTCGTATTGTCAACGGCACCGAGTATTTAGTGGCCGCCAGGGAAGTCATCACCGCCGAACAACGTCTACCGATCAGCGAATGGAGTTTTGCCGCGCCTGGGCCTGGCCGAAATGACAAACAACTCGGTGAACTTGCTGCAGAGTGGGGCGTCGAGCGATTTGTCGCGGAATTGGATCAAGCACTGGCGGGATAGGCAATAACTCCACGCTGTAACTGCGCAATGGCATTAACAGCGCTCTCGTGTAACGGCGAATCAGTCTCAGTAACCTGAACGATCTGTCCCAGAAGATCAATCACCTGACGAACCCAACGGACAAAGTCTCCGGCTGTGACATCGTTACTGGTGAGGATCTTCAACAGGGTTGCTCCTTTTGCCCAGCGATAGACGGCCCACGCTAGTCCCGCATCAAGTTTGCGTAGCGTATTTAGTCGATGATTGTGTTCAACGTGATGAAGCTGAGCCCACATCTGAGCAATTTCCTCCATGGCGCGCTCGGTTGGGCCGCCTGGAACAGACGTGAGTTCGTCGGTTTCACCTCGCCGAGATTCATAAAGAAAACTAGAACACACAGCAGCCAATGCAGGGGCATCGAGGTGATCTAGCACTCCCGATTGAATTGATTGGGCAACAAGGAGATCCGACTCCGAATAAATACCCTTCAACACGTCTCCCCTGCTGGTTACCGATAAATCGCCGGAGGGACTCTGGGTGAGGTATCCCAATTCGACGAGAACCTCACACAGTCGATCAAATCTTTTACCAATGGTGTTTGTACGCCCCTGCATTCGACCCTCCAATTCCCGGATTTGCTGGTCGAGCCGGTATGAACGTTCAGCCCATCGGGCATGGGCTTCTCGATCAGAACATCCGTGGCAGGGGTGAGCCTTCATTCTGTCGCGCAGATCCTGTACCTCAGGATTAATTTTGGTCGACTTCCTCAAGCGACGATCAATATCTACATGGTCAGCAGCAATTGCTCGAATGCTCGCGGTGATGGTTTTCTGTAATCGAGCTTGATCCTTGGGCGTAAATGACTTCGGGATCTTGATGAAGCCGATGGGCGCCAAGTCATAGAGTCCATCGTGATGATTGAGTCGCCGGATTTGTCGATCGGCAGTCATGACAACGGGTCGGGGTTCGTCTCGGTGATTAGGTGAAGCCGGCGTTATGACGACCACGGGACCTGATTTCTTTCCGGAACCTAGAATAATGACGTCGCCTCGCTGCAGGGCACGAAGACGATTCTCCGAATCGGATTTCCGTTGAGAGACTGTTTGCCGATTATCAAGCTTCTCAAGACGGTTAATTGACTGACGCAATTCCGCATACTCAGCGAAATCTCCCAAGTGGCATTGCATAGATTCCGAATACCCTTGCTTTGCATCATTCAATTTGCGTATTTCGTTGGCCAGTCCCACTACGGATCTATCTGCCTGGAATTGGGCGAAAGATGTTTCCAGCAGTTCCCGAGCACGTGCCACACCGATGCTTCCCACGAGATTAACAGCCATGTTGTAACTCGGGCGAAATGAGGATTTCAATGGATATGTACGCGTGGAAGCCAGGCCAGCCAGGGACTTAGGGTCAAGTTCGGGCTGCCACAGCACAACGGCGTGACCCTCAACATCAATTCCACGGCGGCCGGCCCGTCCTGTTAGCTGGGTGTATTCGCCTGGGGTTAGGTCTACATGTGCTTCGCCGTTCCACTTGACCAGACGTTCTAGAACCACACTCCGCGCAGGCATATTGATACCCAGTGCCAGGGTTTCCGTAGCAAAGACGATTTTGAGGAGTCCTTGCTGAAACAGGGACTCAACAATTTCCTTGAATCGAGGTAGTAACCCGGCGTGATGGGAAGCAACACCGCGTTCCAGGGCGTCCAACCACTCGACGAAACCAAGAGCTGCCAGGTCTTCATCGGGTAAGTCTCGGGTCTGTTCCAGTACTTGGGCCCGGATGGAATTCCGCTCTGATGGTGACGTCAAACGTAATCCGCTGCGCAGAATCTGCTCAACGGCGTCGTCACATCCAGCCCGGCTAAAGAGAAAATAGATACTGGGAAGAAGACCCTCTACTTCCAATTTAGCAACAACCTCGGATCGCCGTGGCGTCAGAGAGGATCGTGGCGGTCGACCGCGCTCCCTCTTCCCCCGGTGTTGGGGCATTTTTGTTCGATCCCTTGACAGGGCGGCTAACTCGGGATTTACCTCTCGTTGCTCGTCGTCAATAAAGAGATCCAATAAATAATTGCCAGCCATAACGTGTTGCCATAGTGGCACGGGTCTGTGTTCCTCGACAATTACCTCGATTTCACCACGAAGTGTTTCGAGCCATTGACCAAATTCTTCTGCATTACTGACTGTCGCACTCAGCGCAATAATCGTGACGGATTCGGGGAGATGGATTATTACCTCCTCCCACACCGCACCCCTGGACCTGTCTGCAAGGTAGTGAACCTCGTCCATAACAACATAGGACAAGTTTCGAAGTGTGCTGGAACCGGCGTAGAGCATATTTCGCAATACTTCAGTTGTCATGACAACCACGGGTGCTTCACCATTGATGCTGTTGTCCCCAGTAAGCAGCCCAACGTTACTTTCGCCATATCGGGCAACTAACTCGGCAAACTTCTGGTTAGAGAGTGCCTTGATGGGGGTCGTATAAAAACACTTCGTTCCAGATTCCAGCGCCCGATAAATTGCAAACTCGCCGACAACGGTCTTGCCCGAACCAGTGGGAGCGGCGACAAGAACGCCCTTTCCTTGGTCGATAGCGGCGCACGCTTCTAATTGAAACGGGTCGAGATCAAATGAATACTGATCGACGAAAGATCCAACAAGCGTCTTTCTAAGGTCTGCCCGTTTCATGGCTTCCGCGTAGCGTTCTGCAGCGGATGTCATAGAGGCACTCTAGAGCACCAGATCACGTGGTTAGTCGTCCAAGGGTGATAGTTCGTCGTCTCCATAGGAGGAGTAATCAAGTCCCGCGGCACGATTCTTTCGAGCGCGCCGGCGGTCGTTGAGAAGTGAAATTCCAACAGCTATCAGCACAAGTACGAGGATGGGGCCTGCCAGGAGGGCAAGATTAATGGGATCGCCTGTCGGCGTAGCCACTGCAGAGAAAATGAAAACGGTGAAAATAATCCATCTCCACCAGGAAACAAGTCTCTTGCCCGAGAGAACCCCAGCGAAGTTCAAGAGAACAATGAGTAACGGTGTCAAAAAGCCGATTCCAAAGACGAGAATCGTTCGCAGGAAGAAGGATAGATAGCGGTCAACCGAAACAATATTCTCCACATTCTCTGGGGTAAAACCCAACAGGATCTCTAGCCCAAGTGGCAAAACGGTGTAAGCCAAGGTAATGCCTGCTGCGAATAGTGGCGTAGCAACAGCAGCAAAACCAATCGCCCAGCGTCGTTCGTTTCTATGTAAGCCCGGAGTGACAAAACGCCATAATTGATATAACCACACCGGCGCACTCAGCACGAGTCCTGCGACAGCAGAGACTTGGATCTGGAGAACAAATGGGTCCGCGACACCGGTTAAAGCAAGGGTAACCTCTTGACCGTTCTTTTGCGCTTGCTCAATGACATCAGTGAAGGGTTTACTAATCCATTCAAAAATCTGGGCGTAATAGATCCAACCGATCACCATGCCTAGGGCCATGGCGATACCGCTCTTGAACAGGCGTGACCGCAGTTCCCTCAGATGCTCGGTGAGCGGCATCGCTACCGCACCTTCCCGATCCCGGATTGCCACCGGGGATTACTACCGCTCTTCGGATTCGGGGCTCTCTGCAGCGCGAGTGACGCTCTCCCCTGAAGATACGGCCTTCTTCTCCTCAGCAGCCGCTAGTTCGTCGGCGCCCTTAGTGTCTGACGAGTCAGCCAAACCTTTTGTTTCCGCTTTAAATATCCGCAGCGAACGTCCGAGGCCACGGGCCGCGTCGGGGAGTCGTTTTGCACCAAAAAGTAGCAAAATCAATGCCACAATGATGAGCCATTCCCAGCCCTTCAGATTACTGAACACGCCTACCTCGCTCGCCTCGCCACTAATGACTGCCCAACGGCAGTTAGCCCATTCTTACACACGTTCCACTGGTTGGGACAACTTCACCCGAGCGTCACGGGCAATCTGATGAATGGACGTGCCAATGTGTTGCGGTTCCAAGACCACCGCAGCGCCCCCAAAGCCCAAAATCCACCGAATCAGCCACTCCTCACTCAGGAAGGGAACTCTCACCAGGAATGGGTCCTCAGAGTGGGGTTCAATGCCGGGTTCATCAACGAGCCATAGCGTTTGCTCCGTTAATCGAATGAGAGCCCGAGGAGTCATCTGTTCCGACGTGCCACCCTGTGACAATGTAGGTAAGTCCATACGACGCGTCTCCGAAGTGAGATACGCATTCCGGATTCGATCTAGACGGAATGAACGTACTGCTTCGGCCAGCTCGCAATAAGCCTCAAGATAATGAAAGTCGTCAACGCTATAAGTACGAATAGGGGAAACTACTCGGTTACTCACGTGCTCAGAGCCAGAGAAGTAGTCGAAACGAATTTTCACACCTTGGGAAAAGGCGTCATTGAGCAGGGTGACGGTGTCCTCCGGTGGTTCTGCTGAGATGTCAACCACGCTGGATCCTCGCGGCATGCTGTCACCTGCAGCTCGCTCAAGTTTTGCGATGAGTCCTTGAATTTCATCGGAAATGTCGGTACCTGGCACCTCCGCCACGATGCGAAGCGCTATGAGCATGGCTGACATTTCTTCCGGCGTGAGGCGCATCGGCGTCGATAATGTGAGTGGATCGGTCACCCAAATACGATCGAAATCATAAAAATCAATATCTACTAATTGATCAGGTCCGTAGCCAGGGAGACCGCACACAACTAGTTGGTACAGGTCTGTTGTCAACTGGTCAATAGACACCCCAAAGTGCTCCGCCGTTTCAGTGAAGGTAATTCCTGGGCGCTGAGCGAGCCACGGAACCAACGCCAATAAGCGCGGGAGACGTTCCTGTGCGTTGTCAGTTGCCATGGTTACCTTCCACTTCGCACAAGGCGTCAACAACTCGTGCTTGCAGGTCGGGTGGTGAAATCGAATCAATTTCCGCAATCGAAGGCAGTATCCATGACAGGAGATCATCTGGATGACCCGAAACCGTAATTCGGTCAATGTTTTCCATGGACTGAACTGAATCGGCTCTCTTTCGCAGTGAGGCTCCGAATCCTGGGGCAATATCAACGATTGCAGTTTCCAAGAGATCGTCGCGAGGTATGTCAATAGCGACCGTGGAGTTCTCGGGCTCGGTGTGCTGCGCTGCAGAGGAGGTTACTTTGACTTGTCCTCGGATTCGGGTCAGCTTGAACGTTCTGCGGTCTCCCCTCTCGATATCAAAACCAGTGGCGTACCAATTGCCCCGACGACAGATAACCCGCCACGGCTCGACAGTGCGCTGTTGTACGTCACCAGTTTGCGACCGATAAGAAAATTTAACGACTTTCTGTTCTCTCGCAGCGTTGATCAGCGGCACAAGTGCAGCTTGTGAGCCTCGAATGCGTGAAATGCCAGTGAGTGGGCTCTCTCCAGCATGCATGGCGGAGTGCGACTCAATTTTCCATAAGGCAGTGTTGGCGGCTGCACTCAATGTGGCGTGGTCCCATACGGAACTAGCGATACTGAGTAGCTCAAGCTCCCGAGCAGTTACATCCAGATTGATGAGGCCATATGAGTCGTGACTGATGCGGTAACCCAATACTTCCTCGAAGGCGTTTGACACCGTTTCGATGGGGATTCCCATAGAACGTAATTCGTCTTTATCTCGTTCAAACATCCTCTCGAATGCTTCATCAGACGAATCAGTGTCATACCCGGCTACCGCTTGACGGATTTCTTCCCGGCTAATTGCACGACCGGCAGCCATCATGGCGAAAACGAGATTCAATAATCTTTCTGTCTTTCCGCGATTCATGTGTGTCCTCCGATCGTGTTTCGGTGGCGAATCGAGGACGGCTAGTGAGTGCCGAGCAAATCGATAATGAAAACCAGGGTTCTGCCAGATAGCCGGTGACCGCCGGACTCTCCATAAGCTAATGCCGGTGGAATGACAAGTTGGCGTCTACCGCCGACTCTCATACCGGGAATACCTTCTTGCCATCCGGCAATGAGTCCCTGCAATGGGAACTCTATGCTTTCGCCGCGATCCCAGGATGCATCAAACTGCTCACCGGTCTCAAAATCAACACCCACATAATGGACCTCAACTTGAGATCCGGGCTGCGCCTCCGCACCCTCCCCCACTATGAGGTCAGTAATAACCAACTCGGTAGGCGCTGGGCCATCAATAAATTCAATTTCAGGCTTTGTTAAATCAGACATCTTCGTAGCCTACTATCCGTCGATCGACATGAGCTCGACAATAAAAATCAGTGTCTCATTGGGTTCGATTCCGGGGGGTGGTGTCGAGCCGTATCCCAGTTCACCGGGAATCTCGAGAAGACGGCGTTCGCCGATTTGCATGCCCGGCACGCCTTGGGTCCAGCCTTCAATTAAGGCACCCGGTGACAATTGGAACGTCGCCGCCTCGCCGCGAGCCCACGACGAGTCAAAAATAGCACCCGTTATTTGACCAACACCGCAATAATTCACAGTAATTGTGTTTCCCAGAGCTACGCTCTCCCCGTTTCCTGGTGTTAAATCACTCACCACCAATTCGGTGGCAGGTGCTGAGTCAGGACCCACGCTGATAATGGGTATCTCCGACCCACCAATTATCAGCCCATCAATGCTGAGCCCTTCCGGAGCTGCGTCGGTCACTACCGGAGCAGCTACAACCCCACAATCATTGACCAAATATTCCCCCACCGCTGGAGTTGTTTCGTCGCTGGATGTGGAACAGCCCACTAACAACAATGACGTGCTGAACAAGATGGCAAGGGATGTCTTTTTCACACCCAAAGCCTACCTAGAGACTGGCAATCAAGCGCTCAACACGTTCGTCGGTGTGTTGGAATGGATCCTTGAGCAGAAGCGTCCGTTGACCTTGGTCATTCAACTTCAAATGAACCCAATCGACGGTGTAATCCCTCCCCCGCTCCTGGGCCCGCGAGATGAAGTCACCGCGCAACTTGGCGCGGGTCGTCTGCGGAGCGCTGTCTTCAGCAAGGCGAATGGCGTCGTCAGACACCAGGGATTCAACGGCATTATTGCGTTCTAAGAGATAGAACAAACCGCGACGGCGGTTTATGTCGTGGTAGGCCAGGTCAATTTGGGCTATCCGTGCACTGGAAAGATCCAGATCATGCTTGTCCATGTATCTCGCGAGCAGCTTCCACTTGATGATCCAGTCAATTTCACGGTCGACGGAATTGAAATCTTGTGAATCGAACGCTTTGAGGGCTCTCTCCCAGAGATCGAGGGACTTCAGGGTTAGTGGGTCTGAAATCTCTCGACGCTGAACGAAATCCATTACCTTGTCGAAGTATTCACTTTGAATTTCTAATGCGGACAGTTCGCGTCCATTGGCCAATTTGACTGTACGTGTTCCAGTCGTGTCATGACTGATCTCTCGGATTGCCCTGATGGGATTCGCCAGAGACATGTCCCGAAAGACGACTCCTTCTTCGATCATTCGCAACACCAAGTGCGCACTGATCACCTTGAGCGCTGTCGTGGTTTCACTCATGTTGCTATCCCCGACGATCACGTGCAGACGACGATATAAATCCGCATCAGCATGCGGTTCATCTCGCGTGTTAATTATCGGGCGAGACCTCGTTGTCGCGCTCGAGACCCCTTCCCACATGTGGTCAGCTCGTTGGCTGATGGCATAGCTTGCGCCTCGGGGAGTCTGAATCACTTTCCCTGCACCAGAGATGATTTGGCGGCTAATCAAGAAAGGTATGAACACTGCGGCAATATGTGAGAAATCCGTGTGTCGATCTACGAGGTAATTTTCGTGGCACCCATAGGAGTTGCCCGCAGAATCCGTGTTGTTCTTAAATAGGTAGACCTCGCCGTGTATCCCCTCGTGCTCAAGGCGCTCCTCTGCCTCAATACTCAGTCCCTCCAGGATCCGCTCTCCTGCGCGGTCCTGGGCCAACAAATCAGAAACCTGATCGCACTCCGCAGTGGCATACTCAGGATGCGACCCGACATCTAAATACAGCCTGGATCCGTTCTTGAGAAATACATTGCTACTTCGTCCCCAGCTCACAACACGACGGAAGAGATAGCGAGCGACTTCATCGGGGCTGAGTCGCCGCTGCCCCTTGAATGTGCAGGTAACACCGTATTCGGTCTCGATACCAAAAATACGGCGCTCCATCGGGTTAGCGGAGGCCCTGAGTAAGTTCTTGTGCGCTTAAGCGTCGAAACAATCGTCGAGCCTTCCGACGATCCAGTATCGCCACTTCTAGGTCAGCACCCTGAATATCAGCGTCAGTGATATCTGGACGAAGGCTTGTCGTGGCAAGGTGCAATGCTTCAGGCAGATCCATTCCGCTCCGGAAATGCTCCCGAACGTGGTCGGTCAAGGATTCTGCCTCCCCGCCCATGCAAATGAAACCTGATTCGTCATGAACAGAACCATCAAAGGAAATCCGGTATAGCTGATCCTCACCTTGATCAGTTCCAGCCTCAGCAACTGCAATTTCAACTTCATAAGGTTTTGCGGCCTCAATGAAGATATTGCCGAGTGTCTGAGCGTATGCATTGGCAATTGTTCTCACGGTGACATCGGAACGATCATAAGAAAAACCGCGAAGATCTGCGAGTCGGACTCCAGCAATTCGTAAATTCTCGAATTCATTGTATTTTCCAACGGCAGCAAAACCGATTCGGTCGTAAATTTCACCGATTTTATGTAGTGCTCTTGATGGATTATCAGCGACGAATAACACGCCAGGCTCAATGCTCATGACAATAACTGATCGGCCACGCTTGATTCCCTTGGCGGCAAACTCCGCTTTGTCAGCAATTATTTGTTCAGGAGATACGTAGTAAGGAACGCTCACGAGGTCTCCTCACTCCGTATGCCAGCTCTAGGGCCATTCGGAAACGCCCGTCGCTGGTTCAGCATCTCCTCCGAGACGTTTCTCACTAGTTGCTCGGGAACCTCGTGAACACCGTGTGCATCAACGGTGAAAACAAGCGGAAATATTCCCCTATTTACATCGGGGCCGCCGGTGGCGCTGTCGTCGTCAGCGGCGTCGAAGAGGGATTCAACGGCGGATCGAAGTGCAACGGATTCGTCACGTTCAGGGTCGAATAGTTTCTTCAGGGAACCACGGGCGAAGTGCGCTCCTGAACCGACTGCATAGAAATCGTGTTCTTCATATCGACCGCCTGTAACGTCATAGGAGAAAATGCGGCCGATATTCCGATGTGTGTCAAAGCCGGCCAATAAAGGGACAACCGCTAAACCTTGCATGGCTAACCCGAGATTGGATCGTAAGAGACTTGATAGGCGATTTGCCTTGCCGTTGAGGGACAAGGTGGTGCCTTCAATTTTCTCGTAATGCTCAAGCTCGACCTGGTAGAGGCGAACCAATTCAATGGCAAGTCCCGCCGTTCCTGCGATGCCAACGACTGAATACTCGTCGGAGGGAAAGACTTTGTGAATGTCACGTTGAGCAATTATGTTGCCAGTCGTGGCCCGTCGGTCACCGGCCATGAGAACGCCAGTGTCGTACCGTAACGCGACGATCGTGGTGCCATGCGGACTCTCTGCTGCAACCGATTGCGCACCGCTAGTGGGTGGTTGAGGCAACGCGTTGACCGACTCCGCATACTGTGCGAAGGACGAAACCGGATTCACTGTCCACCTTTTTGAACGAAGGACTTCACAAAATCCTCGGCATTAACTTCCAAAAGGTCATCAATTTCATCGAGGATCGCATCAACGTCGGAGTCAAGGTCCCCGGAATTGCTCAGGTCCTTTTCTGTGACAACTACGTCAACATCAACAGTGTCATCAGATCGCTTAGAAGCCTTAGACTGGGCTTTCTCTTGGGAGGCCATAACTCAAGCCTAACCGTTACTCCGATTCACGCAACGAATTGACCAGCTCCGAGGCGGTGGAGCTTGCCTCCAAAATGCCAGATATCGCGTCTCGGGATCCACGAAGTGGTTCCAAGGTTGGGACGCGCAACAAGGTGTCTCCCCCGGTGTCAAAGACGACAGAATCCCACGAAGCAGCGGCAATATTGTCCGGGTACCGACGGATACATTCACCCCGGAAATAGGCCCGGGTGTCTGGCGGTGGGTACCGTGTGGCGCTTTCCACCTGCTCGTCACTAAACAAGCGTGTCAGCTTTCCGGAATCCTCCAATTTCGCCGCGATTCCTTTACCCCTATCAACATCGCTATATTGAAGATCAACAAGCGCTAGACGCGGGTCAGACCATTCGAGATTGTCTCGCCGAATATAGCCACGCATGATCCCCAATTTGGCGATCCAATCAATGGTTCCTGATAGTGACATTGGATCGGTAGCCAAGGCATCGAGAGTTTCTCGCCACAGGGACAAAATCTCTTGGGTATCGGGATCCTCGACGTGATTCACTTGGCAATACTGCACCGAAGCTTCCAGATAAATCCTCTGAATATCAATCGCCGTCATGCGACTACCGTTATTTAGTTGAAGCTCGTGTGTCAGGCTGAGATCGTAGGAAACTTGGGTCATTTCCTTTACCGCATTACTCAGAGAAATCTGGCCTGAGATATCGAAGCCAGACTCAATAAGGCTCAGAACGAGGGACGTAGTTCCCATTTTCAATAGCGTCGCAGTGTCGGATAGATTGGCGTCTCCAACAATTACGTGCAGTCGACGATACTTCTCCGGGTCAGCATGTGGCTCGTCGCGTGTGTTGATGATCGGTCTTTTGAGCGTAGTTTCCAGGCCGACTTCCACCTCGAAGTAATCAGCCCGTTGTGAAATTTGAAATTCCTTTGTTTTACCGTCCTGACCTTTCCCGAGGCGCCCGGCACCTGTAAAAATCTGCCTCGTCACGAAAAAGGGAGTAAGTGTTTTGACAATATCGGCGAATGGAGTAGTCCTCCGCATCAAATAATTTTCGTGACATCCGTAGGAGGCACCCTTATTGTCCACATTATTTTTATACAAATGAATACGCACGCCATCGAATAATGGACCAGCATTCGCAGCCTGCTGAGCGATCCGTGCGCCGGCTCGATCCCAGAGAACAGCATCTCGTGGGTTGGTCACCTCCGGACTGGAATATTCAGGATGTGCATGATCAACGTAAAATCGTGCACCATTAGTCAGGATCAGGTTAGCTAAACCCAACTCGGAATCGTCTACATCAGTTAGTTGAGATGGATGCGCGTCAGCGCGTGAAACATCAAAGCCGCGTGCGTCACGAAGTGGAGATTCTTGTTCGTAATCCCAGTGAGTTGAAGCCTGACGTTCTAATCCAACAAGTCGTGCATATGAATTGACAATATGCGAACTAGTTACCATGGCATTCATTGTTGGATGGCCTGGTACTGATATTCCGAACTCGGTCTCTATACCCATGACACGCCGAACTGACATGACGCCTACCTCGCCACTGAATTTTGCACTAAAGATACTGACCGGTGTGAGTAACGGTGCTGATTGAATTTATCGAGCGTCCAGGCTCGGTACCTTTTTTGCCCTCGATCAGCGTCCGAATGAACACGATCCGTTCGCCTTTTTTGCCGGAAATTCTGGCCCAGTCGTCTGGATTCGTTGTATTAGGAAGGTCCTCATTCTCGCGGAATTCGTCGAGGCATGCGTCCAGAAGGTGTTGAACGCGAATGCCTTTGTCACCTGTTGACAAGAAGTCCTTGATTGCTGACTTTTTAGCTCGGGAAACAACATTCTCAATCATGGCCCCTGAATTGAAGTCCTTGAAAAAGAGCACCTCTTTGTCTCCATTGGCGTATGTCACTTCGAGAAAACGATTCTCGTCTGAGTCTGCGTACATCTTCTCAACTGCCATTTGAATCATGTTCTTACACGTAAGTTCCGCATCACCGCCGTGGGTTGCTAGATCGTCTTTATGAAGAGGAACATTGGGGGTGAGATATTTGGCAAATATCGCGCGCGCAGACTCCGCATCTGGACGTTCGATCTTTATCTTGACGTCTAGACGGCCTGGCCTCAGGATTGCCGGGTCGATCATGTCCTCGCGATTACTGGCGCCAATCACGATCACGTTTTCCAAGCCTTCAACGCCGTCTATCTCACTAAGAAGCTGAGGAACGATCGTGTTTTCAACATCGCTACTCACTCCAGTTCCGCGTGTTCGAAAGAGCGAATCCATCTCGTCGAAGAAGACAATGACAGGCATACCCTCAGAGGCCTTTTCCCGCGCACGCTGAAAAACGAGCCTGATATGACGTTCGGTCTCCCCGACGTATTTATTCAGGAGTTCAGGTCCCTTGATATTGAGAAAGAATGATCGTCCCTCCCCCATACCTGTCCGCTCGAGAACCTTCTGAGCTAGTGAATTGGCAACCGCCTTTGCAATGAGAGTTTTGCCGCAACCTGGAGGGCCGTACAACAAAATTCCCTTAGGAGGGCGTAACTGGTGCTCCGCAAAGAGTTCGGCATGAAGGTATGGCAGTTCAACAGCGTCTCGAATGGCTTCTATTTGATCGGCCAAGCCCCCAATGTCTTCGTAATTGATATCAGGTACCTCTTCGAGGACAAGTTCTTCCACCTCTGCTTTTGCAACTTTCTCAAAGGCAACGCTATTGCGGGAGTCGCAGAGCAAGCTGTCGCCCGATCGGAGCTTCTCAGAAAGTAGAGGTGAACCGAGTCGGACAACCCTCTCCTCATCAGAATGCGAAACGACGAGTGCCCTATCCGAATCGATTATTTCCTTGAGGACAACAATCTCGCCAATATTGTCGAACTGCTGAACACCGACGATGTTGAGTGATTCGTTGAGGAGAACTTCACGGCCGAGGGTTAGTTCTGCCTTATCCACCTCTGGGCTCACTCTCACCCTTATTTTCTTGCCCATCACCATAATGTCGGCAGTTGAGTCCTCCAATGCTGTGAGGACGGTCCCAAATCCACCGGGGGGCTCGGCTAGACGGTCAACCTCTGTTTTCAGCGAGACTATTTGTTCACGTGCCTCACGCAAGGTGGCGATCAGTCGAGCATTATGGTCTCGTTGCGCCGCCAATTCCCCTTGTAGTCGGGTTAGTTCGCTTGTCTCTGACATGTGAGTGCACTCCTTGTAAAGTGGCCTACCGCCATCACTCTAAACCTACTTTGGCCTACCAGCATGTTGATTCACCTCGGGGCAGGTGTGCTCATTTCTGGCGGTGAGTAATCCTCACCATAAGCGCCGGGTGCTGGTCGCCTCTTTCTCTTCAAGCCACTGTGCCCATTCCCCATCATGCGAGCCGTCACGAGGAAACCGGTATGCCCGTTCATGGTGTGGTTTGGCCGGACGGAAAGCCCATCAAGATGCCAGGTTCTCAGCAAGCTTTCCTCAGCTCGAGGTTCAGACCAGATATCTCGCAGCCGAAGTGTTTCCACTATTCTCGAAAGTTGGGTCGTGGTCGCCACATACACAACAAGTGATCCGCCGGGTCGAAGCGCCCGTTCAACCGTGTCAAGACACTCCCATGGAGCGAGCATGTCCAAAACTACAGCATCGAAAATCTCGTCATGTGGTTCCCACTGAGCTAAATCGTCAACACTGATGCGCCAACTGTCCGGATATCCACCGAACCACCGACATACATTCTCGGTGGCTATCTCAGCAAACTCGGCACGTTTCTCCACGCTGTGAACTAGTCCCTGAGGTCCGACAACCCGCAACAGGGAACAGGTCAGAGCACCGGATCCAACACCTGCTTCTAAGACCCGCGAGCCTGTGCCCAAGTCTGCTAATCCGACTATGCGTGCCGCATCCTTCGGATACACGACAGCAGCGCCTCGTGGCATTGATAAGACGTAGTCGTCTAACTGGGGGCGAAATACCTGGTAATCGACAAGTCGATCACTCTGAACGACGAATCCGTCGCTCTGACCAATGATGGAATCATGTGTGATTTGACCGCGATGACTGTGAAAGATTTGACCAGGTGTCAAGGTAAACGTGTATTTGTTGTCCCGGGCATCAACCAATTGAACAAGTTCACCCTCGACAAGAGGTCCCGTTCGCCGGGGCTTTATGGAGATCGGCGTGCGTGATGCTGGTGGGTGAACAGGTCGGCGCGCCATGTGATGACCTTACCGGTGTAGTACTCACGGACAATTATGGTTGAGCAGTGTTTCCAACGAGTCTTTCTCCGTCACGCACTTCAGATTTCTTGCAGTGTCCATTGCTCTACCGGCTGCGGACAATAGACCAACTTCCTGATCAGCCCTCTGCCGCGGCCGTGCGCGGCACATTGGTTCATAAAGTCTTGGAGCGCCTTTTTGACCTGCCCAGCGGGGATCGAACGGTGGTTGGAGCAACAGATATTGTCCACGAGGAAATTCACATACTTCGCACTGAATCGCCTGGCGATTACAGCATTTTGACCGCGGATCTTGGATCCGTGGAAGATGCTCATGAAGCACCACAACATCTGCTCAAACCGATTGAGCCATTGCTGTCCACCTATTTCGCCATGGAAGACCCCAATCGCCTCGAGCCTTTCGCTCGGGAGATGGCTCTCAGCGTTGAAATTGCTGATTCATTCTCCATTAGAGGGTTTATTGATCGCGTAGATAAAGCTCCCAATGGTGATATCCGAGTTGTGGACTACAAGACGGGCAAAGCACCGGGGGAAAGATTTGCTCACAAGGCTCTTTTTCAAATGAAGTTTTATGCCTTGGCGTGGTGGAGACTCACGAATACCGTTCCGACAATGCTGCAATTGATGTATCTAGGGAACAGCCGCTATCTTCGATACCAACCGGATCAAGCAGACTTAATCGCCACGGAAAAGCGCCTACTAGCCCTGAGAAGTGCTATCGGAGAGGCCGCTGACCGTGGGGACTTCCGTCCTCAGCCGAGCACATTGTGTTCCTGGTGCTCATTTAAATCCCTCTGTCCGGAATTTGGTGGCACTCCACCGGAATTACCACCGCGGGAAACGTGGGCTTCGGGTTCCTCGCTCGTTGATCAGGCGCTACAGGCTGGGAGTCCTTCAGTAGTGGAGTGAATCCACGCTCCACAGTGATTCCACCGTGTGACCTTCCAAGGTTGAAATGGTGATGGCTCCTGGCACGGCAATATTGGTCATGTGCTGAACGGAAATAGTTCTTGCTCCGGCACTGACGGCTGATTCGGTTCCAGTTGGCGAGTCCTCAATTGCTAGACATTGGACTATTGGGACATTAAGGAGGCGAGCGGCTTCCAGGTAAGGAAACGGGTCGGGTTTGGAATGAAGTACTTCATCTCCGGCAATTGACACTGTGAATTCACCCACATGGGACCGCATGTTGGACATCACGGCGTCCAGGAGAAGTCTCCACGAAGCGGTAACAATGGCTGTTGGAATTCCACGCGCATGTGCGTCCTCGACCAAACTTCTGGCTCCCGGCCTCCACGCAATCGGTTCGGCGAGGAAAAGGGAATGAACATGTGACAGGAGTGTGCAACTAAGTTCCGCGAGGCTCGGCACGAGTGAGTCCCGTTGAGATTCGATCCGAGACTGCATGTGTTGGGCAACTCTCTCGAGTGGGCCACCTAGGCAGTATTCCTGGTCCTGAGGTGTCCAATCCACATTCCACCGTTGCATAGTTTGCTGCTCCGCTAACAGCCAGAGATGCTCCGAATCGAGCAAGGTGCCGTCAAGATCGAAGAGAACAGCCTGGGGTAGATGCACACCTCAGGGTACTGCCACAGTTGTGTCATGAATGGCACCCTCATGCGTACGGTCTCGCTGTCCAATTCCACCGAGATCTCTTATCGGTACCGGCCAGGCTCACAGGGGGACAATGTCGTCCTTATCCACGGACTGTCGCAACAATCCGGGTACTGGGATCGGGTGAACTCCAAACTTGAGCAATTAAACGTCATCAGTATTGACCTACCCGGGAAATCGTCAGGTGGCCTGAGTGCAGTCACGAAAGTATCCAGCTTTGGAATCGAAGTGCTGGCCGAACAGGTCGTGGAATTACTTGACCTCGAGGGATTTCGTAACTGTCACATTGTTGGACATTCATGGGGTGCATCGATAGCCATGCAGGCATCTATTCAATATCCGTCGAACTTCGCATCCTGTGTTCTAGTGGACGGTGGAATCGTGAACCCAATGGATTTGATTCCTGATATTCACTCCGATCGCGAAGCCCTGATAGGAGCGCTCACGCCACCGACTGGACCCTTCTCATTCGATCTGCTCATGAGTCACTGGGGATCACTTGATCCCTCACATAAGGATGAAGTGTGGCAGGCAGTATCGAATAGTTATCGCTCGGTGAAAGGCGATCAGTTCGAGAGCGTGTTAGGCATGAGTCGACACATGGCGGTGCTTGAAGCCCTCATGAATTATGAGTACAAACACTTTCTCCCACGAATTTCCATTCCTACGTGGGCCATACTGTGCCTGAGCGGCGATTCGTGGGACGTCGCCAAATTGGCTCGTTCTGGGGAGTTGGGGAACCGTCCCCACGTGCACCTTCAGCGTTGGTACGGTTATGCACATGATGTCCCCCTTGAGCGACCTGATGCCGTCGCGGACGTTATAGAAGCGGCGGTGGCGATAACGCGTGATTGAGTTCGATGACATACCGGTTCTCAATGAACCGATTCTGATAACTGCTTTCGAGGGGTGGAATGACGCCGCCGAAAGCGCCTCCGGTGCAGTCACGCACCTTCGGGAGGTGTGGAACGCATCGCTACTTTTGGAGTTGGATCCGGAAGAGTATTACGACTATCAAGTTAATCGACCACACATATATTCCACCGATTCGGGTGAGCGAGGCCTGATCTGGCCGTCAACCAAGGTGTACACCGCTCGTGAGCCGCATACAGGTAGAGATATCGTATTAATTCAGGGTATTGAACCAAACATGAAATGGCCCCAGTTCACACGCGAGATTTTGGGGCTGGCTGCTGAATTGGATGTTCAACTGGTCGTGACACTGGGTGCGCTGCTCTCCGATAATCCACATTCGCGACCCGTGCCCATAACGGCCACAGCCTCACAACCTCATTTACTCACCAAATACGAGGTTGAGCAATCCCACTATGAAGGACCGACGGGGATAGTGGGGGTACTTGCACACTCATGTGCGCAATTCGGAATCCCATGCATTTCACTCTGGGCCTCTGTTCCACATTATGTAGGCCAGGCACCGTGCCCCAAGGCAACTTTGGCTTTGGTTGAGCACCTTGAGGACATTCTTGATGCACCTGTGCCACTGCGGGAATTGCCGGAAGATGCGCGCGCCTGGGAAATCGGGGTTAACGAGCTGGCAGACGACGACGAAGAAATAGCTGATTACGTAGCTCAACTTGAGGAAGCGCGTGACACCGTCGACTTGCCAGAGGCCTCGGGTGACGCGATCGCCCGGGAATTTGAACGATACTTACGGCGGCGCGACTCCTAGTCACCGTCCCTTTGCTGTAAGTATTCCTTAATGGATTCTCGGGTACTGGAATCAAAATCGGCGGTGAGGTTTCGGTCCTCGAAAGCAGATTGAATTCCAACGGCGACCTTCTTACCTAACTCCACACCCCACTGGTCAAATGAATTAATTCCCCATATAGCGCCTTGAACAAAAACCGAATGCTCATATAGCGCTATTAGTGCTCCGAGGCTAAACGGGTTAAGTGTTTCGAGCATGAGTACTGTTACCGGGCGATCACCCGGCATCTCTTTGTGAGAAATAAGTTCGACGGGCGTACTTGACTTGGCCAATTCTTCCCGAGTGACACCAACTGACAACACGGATGCCTGGGCCAAAGCGTTCGCAACCAATGTCTCATGCTGTTCTGTTTGGTTCGTGTGCCCTCGCGAGACCACGATTATGTCGCAGGCGACAATTTCGGTGCCCTGATGCAGAAGTTGATAAAAGGAATGTTGCCCATTAGTCCCAGGTTCTCCCCAATAGATAGCGCCCGTGTTGTAGTTAACGAGACTTCCGTCCTTGCGTACACGCTTGCCATTACTCTCCATGGTTAACTGCTGTAAATATGCCGGAAAGCGTGCAAGCACCTGGGCGTAGGGCAAAACCGCTGTCGTGGAAATGCCGAGAAAATCTCGATTCCATACCGACATGGCACCCATAAGTATGGGGATATTTGTTGCAGGTGGCTCCGTTAAAAAATGTTGATCCATGGCGAACGACCCGGCTAGCAACTCGTGAAAGGCCTCTGGTCCGATGGCGATCATGGTGCTGAGTCCGACGGCAGATTCCATGGAATACCTGCCTCCAACCCAATCCCAGAATCCAAATACATTCTGTGACGCGATACCAAATGCATCCACCTCAGCCGCATTGGTGGAGACTGCAACAAAATGACGCTCAACTACTTCACGAGGATCTTGGACGTTCAATGAATCAAGCGCCCACTGACGAGCTAGACGAGCATTCATCATGGTTTCAGTAGTGGTGAATGTTTTAGACACAATAATGAACAGTGTCCGTTCCGGATCACTCGTGGCCAAAGCCGAGACCATGTCCTCTGGATCAACATTTGATACAAAGGCGAAGGAAATATTGGGATCGGCATAATTTTTTAACGCTGTATAAGCCATTGCAGGTCCCAGGTCCGAGCCACCGATACCGATATTGATTACTCGGTTAATGCTCTTACCTGTAACACCCGTCCATTCGCCATTACGAATGGACGTTGAAAAACTACTCAGGCGGCCAAGAACCTGGTGAACATCGGCAGAAACGTTTGTTCCGTTAACGACTAAAGGATCAGCAACTGGTCGGCGAAGCGCTGTGTGAAGAACTGATCTGTTCTCCGTGGAATTAATGGCCTCCCCGGCAAACATGGCGTCACGTTGGTGACATACATGTGTGGATGCGACCAACTCAAGAAGTAGATCTCGGGTTGACACAGTGAGCCGTTGTCGTGAAAAGTCGGCCACCAATCCAGGACCAGTAACTCGAAGCTCGCTACGCGGAGCTTCCAGCAGCGATCGAATGCTGGGCACGTTTGTGCTTGCGCTGGTCAGTTCTGCCCACTGAGCGGTTTCGGTTGGGTTAGTCACTAGCCTAGCCTTCCATAGACTGGTCCTATTCCCTTCAGCACTGACACACACGGTGCACTACCGGCAAGGAGACCCCATGACGCCGCCGCATTTTCACCACGATGATACTCACCTCACGGTAGGCATGGTGGGCCTCGGGCGCATGGGCTTCAATCTTGGTCTTCGCGCAATTCGGGCAGGGATTCAGGTCGTGGGCACCGACTCCTCAGCCGACGCGCGCGAGGCATTTGATGCCCACGGCGGGCGCTCAGTCGCGGATCTGTCCGCTCTGGTGGCGGTTCTCCCTCAGCCCCGGACCGTGTGGGTCATGGTTCCTGCTGGTGATCCAACAGATCACGTTATTCAACTGCTTGGTGATTTACTCGACCCGGGCGATTGCATTATTGATGGGGGGAACAGTTTCTATGGCGACGACATTCGACATGCGCACGCGTTGGCAACAAGGGGAATTGAATTCCTCGACGTGGGTACATCAGGTGGAGTATGGGGTCTGGAACGCGGATATTCCTTGATGATCGGTGGTCCGGCCGAACCTGTGACCCGACTTACGCCGTTGTGGCAAGCATTGTCACCAGGCGTTGATGCGGCCGAACGTACGGTTCCCGGTGGGCCGGTCAGTTCGGCGGAAGAAGGATGGCTTCACTGTGGGGACAGCGGTGCCGGGCACTTTGTCAAAATGGTTCATAACGGCATTGAGTACGCGATCATGGGTGCATACGCCGAGGGCCTCAATATCCTGCGGCACGCCGATAGCGGATTGGCGGGGCAAACCAATGATGCAGAGACCGCACCACTGAATAATCCCGACATGTATCGATACGACTTTAATTTAGCGGACATTGCAGAGGTGTGGCGTCGTGGTTCGGTTATCGGATCGTGGCTGCTCGACCTCACTGCGGTACAACTTCAGCAGAATCCCAACTTAGAGGGGTATTCCGGACGTGTATCGGACTCAGGTGAGGGGCGGTGGACATCTATCGCGGCTATTGAGGAGGGTGTACCGACTCCGGTTCTCACGGCCGCGCTGTACGCACGATTTAGTTCCCAAGGATCCGATCAATTTGCGAATCAGGTTCTTAGCGCCATGCGACGCGGCTTCGGTGGACACGTGGAAAAGAATGACTAAAGCTGAACACCCAAAAGAGCGTCAACCATGTGGATAATGGCCTCTCCTCCACCAGCCTCGGGTCCACCGCTAGTGAGGGAGTCACGAGCCCACGTGTCAACGGCGTCCAATGCGCTGGGTGTTTTCAGATCATCGGAGAGAACCTCACGCACTCTACTTACCACTGGTTCGGTGGACTGAGTTCGTGCAAGGGCTGTTGCTTGCCGCCACAAATCGAGACGATCCTGAGCGCCAACTAATCCAAAGGGTGTCCATGCCCAATCCGAACGATAATGATGAGCCAAGAGTGCTAATCGGATCGCCATAGGATCAACGCCCTCGCGACGCAGGCTAGAAACAAACACCAAGTTGCCGCGAGACTTTGACATTTTGTGACCCTGCCACGACACCATGCCCGAATGCACATAGAAACGAGCGAAGGGCGCCTCACCGGTCAATACCTCCGACTGTGCCGCACTCATTTCATGGTGCGGAAATATCAGGTCGGAGCCGCCACCTTGAACATCAATGGTGGTGCCGAGATATTTGAGGGCAATTGTGGAGCATTCGATATGCCAGCCGGGACGACCGTGGCCCAGTGCGGTATCCCAGGCAGGTTCATCCGGTCGTTCAGACTGCCACAGCAACGGATCCAATGGGTCCTCTTTACCCGGCCTGTCCGGGTCTCCCCCAC
>JAIOWY010000008.1:0-23614 GCA_021741845.1 Candidatus Nanopelagicales bacterium | reverse complement strand
GGTCAGGACCGCCAAGTCTTCCAGGATCGCCTTGCGACGATCACCAAAGGCAGGAGCCTTCACCGCGCAGGAGGCGAATGTGCCGCGAATTCGGTTGACCACCAGGGTGGACAACGCCTCACCGTCGACATCTTCAGCAATGATCAAGAGTGGCTTGCCTGTTTCGACAACCTTTTCCACGATCGGCAGCATTTCTGCCACGGAAGAAACCTTGCCCTGTACCAGCAGGATGCGGGCGTCTTCAAGGACCGCTTCCATGCTTTCTTGGTCGGTCACAAAGTAGGGCGAGATGTAGCCCTTGTCGAACTGCATGCCCTCGGTGAAGTCCATTTCCATGGCGGTGGTGCTGGACTCCTCAACGGAGATCACACCGTCCTTGCCCACCTTGTCGAAAGCATCGGCGATCAATTCACCGATTTCACGGTCCTGGGATGAAATCGCCGCAACGTTGGTGATTTCCTCTTTCCCGGACACCTCACGGGCCATGGAGGACAACTCCGCGGTGATAGCGGCAACGCCCGCATCCATACCGCGCTTGATTCCCATGGGGGAAGCTCCGGCGGTCACCTGCTTGAGTCCTTCATGCACCATGGCCTGAGCAAGCACGGTGGCGGTGGTTGTTCCGTCACCGGCAATGTCATTTGTCTTGGTGGCAACTTCCTTAGCCAGTTGCGCACCCATATTTTCATAGGGATTTTCAAGTTCAATTTCGCGCGCAATCGTGACACCGTCGTTGGTGATGGTGGGCGCGCCCCACTTCTTGTCGATCACAACATTGCGACCCTTGGGGCCAATGGTGACGCGGACAGCATCGGCGAGGGCATCGACACCGCGTTCCAGACTGCGCCGAGCTTGCTCGTCAAATTCCAAAATCTTGGACATGGATTACACCTTTGTCTCGTGTGATTGTTTGTGCGTGGTGGTAGCGAGCCCCGCGCTCCCGAAGGAAGGCGGGGCTCACCGAACAGCGTTGCTACAGCAGCGGGGAGTTACTTCTCCACGATCGCGAGAACATCTCGCGCCGAGAGCAGTAGGTATTCCTCGTTGTTGTACTTCACTTCAGTGCCACCGTACTTGCTGTAGATGACAACGTCTCCGACCTTGATATCAAGGGGGATGCGCTTCTCGCCATCTTCGTCAAAACGACCCGGACCTACTGCCAAGACCTTGCCCTCTTGGGGCTTCTCCTTAGCGGTGTCTGGGATAACAAGTCCCGAAGCAGTTGTTTGCTCTGCTTCGAGGGTTTGCACCAAAATGCGATCTTCTAATGGCTTTATGGAAACCGACACGGTTATGTCCTCCGGTACGTCGGCGCCCGCTTGTGAGGCGGACAACGGCTTGGGATAATTGGCACTCACATGGTGAGAGTGCCAAGTGAAGGTTACGCAAGCGTTAGCACTCTGTCAAGTTGAGTGCCAGCGGCGTGGGGGATGACCTGACTCGAAACCTGCGTAGGCTCCCCCCATGGCCACGCCGTCGGACCTCACACCGGACCTCACACCGGACCTCACACCGGACCTGACACCGGACCTGAACGCCCTCATGGCGCTCATTCCCGCGGTGAGCACGGCTCTGGAGTCCGACTCCGAATTGAGTGCGATCACGGCATTGCGTGCCCAGGGGCACGACCCAGAGGTGGTACGGGCAGCCGTGGAGCAGGTGGTGCTGCGCCGCCATCTCGACCAGCATTGGCCCACCGAATGGGTGCTCACCCGTGACGGTGTGGAGCAGGCCAGCCATCCGCTGGTGGCGAACTTCCACGTCGAGGTCGTGCAGAAAGCCGGGGTAACCAGCATTGTTGATCTGACCGCTGGACTGGGCAGTGACTCCGCCGCCTTGTCCCGCCACGGAATAGCCGTCACCGCCGTGGAACGTGACCCGTACACGGCCGAATTACTGGCCCACAATGTTAAGCACGGTTCGGGAGCACCCGTCACCGTCCTGATCGGGGACAGCATGGAGCTGGTACCTCCGAGTGGCGCCTACTTTGTGGATCCGGCCCGCCGCAGCGGAACGCGCACCGCCTCCGGCTCCCGGGCCCTCCCTGAACGCGACCCCGAACGGTGGTCACCACCACTGGCGTGGGTTATTGAACTGGGCAACCAGGCCCTCGTGTTCATGAAAGCGGCCCCCGCCCTAGACCCACCACCGAGATGGGCGCGGTACTACATCAGTCTCGATCGAACGTTGGTAGAAGTGTTCACCACCAATGCCCACAGCGGAACCTTCGCGGTCATGATCTCGACGCAACGCGGTACGACCCGAGTCATGTCAGAACTCAGTCTTGCTTCTGCTGCTTCTGCCACTGCTGCCTCTTGCGCTCCCGCAGAACAGGTGGTGCTGGACTACCTCTACGAACTCGATCCCGCCATCACGCGTGCCGGGATCGTGGCACAGGTTGCGCGGGATCTTGGTGCAGAGGTAATCGGTCACGGCGGTATATGGCTTACCGGGAACCAGCCATGCTCTGAGGAATATCTGCGCAGCTACCGAGTTCATGCAGTCTTCCCGCCGAAGGAGATTGCTCAGCACGTTGCGCACCTGCCCGGTGTGGCGATCAAGACTAAGGACTCACGCCGTGACATGGCCGCACTACGCAAGGAATCAAAGAAGCCTGACAACAATCACTGGGCTGTTGTTATTACTGAAATCAACGGCCAGGAAACGGCGGTCCTTGTAAGCCGGGCAGCTGCTGAGGAATAGTCGGTGGCATCGCATCAGGTAAGTAGTCAGCAAGATTTGCCGGCACCAACCCGGCAGCCCTAATTTTTTTCACCGCCAAGTGAATATCTTTTTTCAAGTCCCGCGAAAAGTGCAGGAGCACAATGGCACCTGGCTGCATCTTTTTCCCCCGAAATGACACGCGCCCGTGATCAACCACGGTATCCCACATCACAATCTGCTGGACTCCACAGGAGGCAGCAACGGCGCGAACTTTGCGGGAGTCAGAAGCCACTCCGTACGGTGTGCGGAGCATCCACGGATGCCATCCGTACTTCTTCGAATACCGACGTTGGACATAACAAATCTCATGTTCCAAGTCAGTTGCTGGGAGATCAAATGATGCATGTGTGGCGGAATGGGCTTGAACAGAACCCCACCGCGTCATGGCGGTGAAGTAATCAGCCGAATCTTTGATGGTCCATGCGGAGAGGAAGGCTGTAATGGGGATTTGATGACGGGTTACATAGGCCAGAGCGTTTTCCGGCGTAAAAATTCCGTCGTCAATCGTGATAAACGCTACTTTGTCGGCTGTATCCACGCGGTAAACCGTCTCGGGGATGGTTGGCGGAGAAGGCGCCTCGTTGGCGCTCGCGGACGCGGGGAAATGAGTGGCGGTGAGTAGTACTGCTACCCCTATGAGCGCTAACCCAACAAAAAGGTGTCGTCCACGGGGAAGAATTCGGGACATACCGCCATGCTAAAGCAGAACCTGACCGATCGGCAGTGTGGACGTTGCCGGGAAATCCAATGTCGAACCCGCAGCCCCGAGGCGCACAAGGTGGGACCCGAGTGCCGCCACCATGGCACCGTTGTCTGTGCACAGCCCTGGTCGCGGAACACGCAACTCAATTCCGGCCGCCGCACACCGTTCCTCGGCTAGTGCCCGCAACCGGGAATTGGCGGCAACTCCACCACCAATCACCAGGTGCGGTGCATTGAATTCCCGTGCCGCTGCAACAGCCTTCTTGGTCAACGTGTCTGCAATCGCTTCCTGAACCGATGCCGCCACATCAGGTACGGAGATAGCGTGACCGTCCTCCTGCTGCTGCTTAATCCACCGCGCCACAGCCGTCTTTAATCCAGAAAAGGAGAAGTTGAAGGCGTGCGCGGGATCGGTGCTCAATGCCCGCGGAAAATTAATGGCGTCCGGATTCCCTGCCTGCGCAACGCGATCTATTTCTGGTCCGCCGGGGAACGGCAATCCCAGTAAGCGGGCGATCTTGTCGAATGCCTCCCCCGCGGCGTCATCCAAGGTGTAACCCAGTGACTCAAAGTTGCCACCGTCCACCTTGATGAGTGAGGAGTGACCACCGGACACCAGTAGTCCAATGACAGGTTCAGGAAGTGGTCCGTGTTCGAGCTCGTCCACCATCACATGCGCAGCGAGATGGTTCACACCATATGTCGGTTTACCCAACGCCAAGCCCAACGCTTTGGCCGCGGAAACTCCGACAATCAGTGCACCAACAAGTCCGGGGCCAGCCGTCACCGCTACCGCGTCAATATCGGTGATCGAGATACCCGCACTCTGACATGCGCGTTGCACCGTGGGAACCATGGCTTCCAGGTGCGCGCGGCTTGCGACTTCGGGAACCACACCACCGAAGCGCGCATGCTCTTGCACACTCGACGCTAATTCATTCGCCAACAGAGTGCGTCCTTGCACAATCCCCACACCGGTTTCATCACAGGACGTTTCGATCCCGACAATGATCGGATCGGAGGCGTGTGGATCTGCCGCACTCACGAGAGCCCACCTGGATCGGTTCGGCGCATGACAACCGCCGCCATGGCATCAGGGTAGTAACGGTGACGGATGCTGATCTGCTCAAACCCCCGTCGACGGTACAGCGCCAGCGCCGGGGCGTTGTCCTCTCGAACCTCGAGGAATATATGTCGCACGCCCTGTTCTCGAGCATGCTCAATCACCGTGTCCAGCAACAGCCCTCCCACACCACGGCCTTGGACGGCCGGCGCAATCGCCATTGTCTGAATATCCGCATCGGGGCGTTGGATGGACACTCCCCCGTAACCCACAATCTGCTGATCCTGTTCAACAACCCAGTAGTGGCAGTGGTCACTGGCCAATTCCTGCCACCACTGCTGATCCGACCACGGATCGTGGGGAAACAACTGTTGTTCCAGGGTGTTGACGGTTGCCAGATCCCACCACTTCATGGGGCGAATAATTTCGCTCCTCACCAATGTCATGGGGCACCGGCAGGTGTGCTCGGTTGGGCATCCGGTGCCCGTAAGTACAACGGGGTTAAAGGAAGGTGCGCCGAGGTGTCCAAACACGCGGCGAGATCCACGGCGAGTGGGTGTACACCGGTAAATACAACTGTTCCACCGGAATCGACCACCTCGCGCTTGCTCACCTGTGGTCCCTCCAGACGCTGACCCGCTGAGTTATAACGCGCCCAGTAGTACTCGCCGCGGCGCGCATCGGTGGCGGCAATGAACTCGGTACCCGGAGCGGAGGTGCGCACAATGTGATGCGCCACTGCATCGAGTGAGCACACGCCAACGACAGGGATGCCCCACGCCCAGCCCAGTGTTTCACCGAATGCAATACCCACGCGCAGTCCGGTAAAGGGACCCGGTCCAACTCCACAAACAACGAGGTCGGGCGTGGTAAATCCCGGTGTCGTGACGTCGAGTTCGGGGATGCTGGCAAACAGCATGCCGATTGCCTCTGCGTGACCGCGAGCATCCGTGTGGTCGGCAGAACCAATGACCTGCCCGGAATCCACGAGGGCGAGAGTGGTCATGTCGGTGGATGTGTCCACCGCCAGGACCCGGCTCACAGCACACCTGCTAGCCGCTGGGCAATATCGGTGGTTGTCCCCGAGTGCGCCACGACTTCCACGCTGCGTTGATCCTCCGCCACCTCAGTGAGTGCCAGTTCCGCCACCGACTCACCGAACTCGGCAGCCCAGGGCGCTCCCCACTCCACCAGTGTCAATGCAGAACGTGATTGGGACTCGGACCACAGATCGGCTAGATCGTCCACACTGCTAATGCGGTACACATCCAGGTGTACCAAGTCAAGTGGATCACTCGAATAGTGCTTGGACAGGACAAATGTGGGGCTGGTGACGGGTTCAGTGATACCGAGACCCCGTGCGATTCCCTGCGCCAGCGTGGTTTTTCCCGCCCCTAATTCACCCGTCAAAATAATGACGTCACCCGCTTGAGCACGGTGAGCGATACGCACACCAAGTTCATGCATGGCGGCTGCACTAGGCACGAGCACGGGTCGAACCATTCGCTGATCCGTTCGGGGCAATGCTGTGCTGACTCATGACCTGGTCAACGAACCCAACGAGTAACTCGTTGATTTCTGTGGGCCGCTCCAGCGTGACCATGTGGCCACTTTCGGCCAAGACAACGTATTCAGCACCAGGAACAGCGCTAATGATCGCTTCACTCTGCTCCGGTGGCGTGAGCCGATCGGACTCACCCACAATCACCAGTGTCTCAACTTTTTGCAGCACACGGAGGGCATCGGTCTTGTCGTGGTCATAAAGGTTGGGCAGGAAATCCACCAGGATCGAAAAATCTGTGCCCGCGATCATGTCCGCGACAAATTCACCAGCCTGAGCCGGTGCCACCGACCCAAAGGAATACAACCGTGTCAGGAGCAGCCCGAGATCGCTCTTGCTCCAGCGGCTTCGGGCAACAAGATCACCACTGCGTGCAACCACGCCAGCCACGGCCGGCAGGGCTCCCTGCACCAGTTTGGCAATGGGACTGGGAAGCCCCAGTGTGGTACTCGAAACCGCTGAAGCTGCTGTGGCAATCAACGCCACACCTTTAACTCGACTGTCAAATAATTCCGGGTGCTGATCGGCCAAGGCGAGGATGGACATGCCGCCCATGGAATGTCCGATCAGAATGATGGACCGAGTGGGGACGCACTGTTGTATGACGGAATACAGGTCTCGACCTAATTGATCAATGCTGTGATCACGTTCTTCTGCGTCGGAGACGTACGTTGAATCACCGTGGCCTCGTTGGTCATAAACAACGATATTGGCGAGTGGTCGCAGAGCCTGCCGTTGAAAAAACCAGGAATGACGGTTGAGTGCATAACCATGGGGCATGACAATGGTGAAATCCGAGCCCGGGAGTAGATCTACGTCCACCGCCAACACGGCACCGTCGGAGGTGAAGACGTCGTGGCGCTCGCCCGACAGGGAGGTGAACTCACTGAGATCAGATTCCGTGTCGGTCCGAGCACTCAACCGCATGACCAAGCGCACGGCGGCGGCGCCGGCAGCAGCACCCAGTGCTAGCGCGCCGAGGGATAGTGCAGCACGGCCCGCGGCGCGCGGTAGATCAACGGCCATCGGGTTGCTTCACCGCCTTCACGATTTGTTGTCACACACGACTGTTGTATTGAGCAAAATACCCGGTCAGGTGTATTCCCTCGGTATTCGCCCACCCATCCGGGTGACAATTTCATATCCCACCGTGTTCATGTGTTCCGCCCACTGATCGGCGGTCAATTCCCCACTAGAACCTGAGCCATACAGATCAACGACGTGGCCAACAGTCGCGTCCACCGCTGATTCCAGATTGACAACACATTGATCCATGGCAATCGTTCCGATTTGGGCAACTCGATGCCCGGCAATGGCGAATTCCACCTGGTTACTCAGATTGCGTGGTACTCCGTCGGCATAGCCAACGGGTACAAGTCCAACGCGCGTGGGGCGCTCCGCCGTCCAGGTATGCGAGTACGAGACGCCAGCTTCCTGCGGAATTGTTTTAATGGACGCCAACCGCGCTTGCACATGCATGGCTGGCACAAGCCCTAGATCCTGGGACGTTGCACGACGGAAATTAGGTGAGAGTCCGTACATTCCAATGCCTACCCGAACCAGGTCGTAGCGGCTTGCTGGATGCCACAGTGCACCGGCTGTGTTGGCCAGATGTCGGATGTCGGGAGTAATGCCATGCGCAGCACAGGTTGCTAAGGCTGCGTCAAATACCGCTATCTGATCTTGCACACTGCGCACAGCAATCGCAGTATCCGTGTGATCCGCGCTTGCCAAGTGACTCCAGACGCCGCGAACATGTACATAGCGTGCTGCAATCAGCGGTGTAATGGAATCCAGCAACGCATTGAGTTCGCTAGGTAGTACCCCATTGCGCGACAGGCCTGTGTCAATCTTGATGTGAATATTTGCGGTCACGCGGTGTAACTGCGCTGCCGTGGCAATCTCAGTCAACTCGCGCAGCGACGACACGGACAGGTCAACATGGGCGGCCACACACTCCGAGATCGCCGGCTCACCAGGAGCGCTCAACCACGCCAGAATGTTTCCGGTATCCCCCGCTCTCCGCAAGGCCATGGCCTCAGAGGGAAGCGCCACTCCCAGCCACCGCACACCGTGCTCGCGCAGCATGGGGGCCAGGTGCTCAACCCCGTGACCATAGGCATCTGCCTTCACCACCGCCATGGCGTCCACGCCAGCGTGCTCACGGACATGATCGAGATTCCTGCACAGCGCTTCGGTGGAAATGACGGCCCGAGCCCGATACTCCGTCATGCGGGCAACTCCCCTGAGTCCATGACCAGTGCGCAGGCCTGTCCAATGTCGAGGGCCGTGGGACTGTGCAGGTCCAGTGCCGCGATTCGCCCTGCCCGGCCGTGCATCCAGACTCCCAGTGCCACCACTTCCACCGGGTCACCGTGTGGGTGCGCAGCTAATTGGCCGGCAATATTTCCGGTGAGGACATCTCCGGAGCCAGCTGTTGCCAAGGCTGCCGTGCCTTCCATGTCAATGAATGTGCGGCCCCCGGGTACACACACCACGGTGCGCGGACCCTTGCCCACCACAATCGCACCAAGTTGCTGCGCCGCGTCGGTGACGTTCTGCAGAGTGATCTCGCCAAGGTCAGGGAATAGCGCGCGAAATTCACCGGCATGCGGGGTGATCACTGTGGTTGCAGTGCGCGCACTGACAAGTGCACGCAGCTCAGGAGACTGTGCCAGCGCACTCAGCGCCCCGGCGTCAAGAACAACGGGCGCATCCCCCGACAACAGACCCATGAGAAATGCATGCTCCTCCGGTGTTCCCGAGAACCCGGGACCGACCCCCCACGCGGTAATGCGTTCGTGTGCGCCGACCACTACCTGGGGAAAGCGCTCCGTTATGCCGGACTGAAAGTCTCCAACTTCAGTGAACATCACCATGCCAACGCCGGTGTATTGCGCACCTAGCACGCACAATTGCGCTGCACCCGGATACCGACTCGAACCAGCAGCAATGCCCACAACACCACGTGAGTATTTATACGCGTCAAGCTCATTCTCACCCCACATGTGCTGCGCCGCCCGAGTGGTGAGTACTTCAGCCCGAGGATGCGCGATTTCCCCGAGGCCTATATCAACAATTTCTATCTCCCCGGCAAATTCGGCGCCAGGCATGAGCATCAGCCCGGGCTTGAGCGCACCGAATGTCACGGTGAGATCCGCATGCACACAGCGGTCGGGATCGCACTCACCTGTGTCGGCGTTGACCCCGCTCGGAATATCGACACTCACAACCACAGGTTGTGTATTGATCCAGTTCGCCACCGCGCGATCCACCGGACGAGCGCTGCCCAAACCGGCAATACCGTCCACCACGAGATCGCACTCCACGAGATCGAATTCCACGCCACCACTGTCACGTCCAACACAGTCCCGCACCTGACCACCCGCGGCGAGGAAGGCCTGCATGCCTTCCCCGTGGAAGGTAGTGGGCACCAGACAGTCCGCGAGAACTTTCACACCCCGTCGTGCAAGGTACGCACCGGCATACAGTGCATCTCCGCCGTTGTTTCCCGGTCCCGCAACGACCACGACAGTTGTGCCATAAACCTGTCCATAGGTGTCCTGCAGTAAATCCGCACAGGCAACGCCGAGCGCAAAGGAAGCGCGGTGCATTAACTCACCCGGCGCGGTCACCGCGAAAGCGACTTCCTCGGCACTGCGGATCTGTTCAACGCTACCAACGGAGAGGAAGTCGACCATATGCGTGACTATCTATTCAACAGTGACTGATTTGGCCAAGTTGCGTGGCTGATCAACATCGTGGCCCTTTACCGTGGCCATCTCACAGGCAAATATTTGCAAGGGAACAACGGAGACAAGTGGCTGCATCAGCGTTGGCACAGCAGGTATCCGAATAATGTGATCCGCGAACGGCACAATGCTTTCGTCACCTTCTTCAGCGATGGCAATAACCTGGGCTCCGCGTGCCCGCACCTCTTGGATGTTCGACACAATTTTGTCGTGCAGGACCGCCCGACCACGGGGCGACGGCACAATCACAACAACGGGAATGCCCTCTTCAATCAGAGCAATAGGTCCATGCTTGAGCTCCCCTGCGGGGAATCCCTCGGCATGCATGTACGCCAATTCTTTGAGCTTCAGTGCGCCCTCCAGCGCCACCGGGTACCCCACATGCCGGCCGAGGAACAGAACCGAGCGAGCATCAGCCAGTTGCCGGGCCAATTCCCGCACCGGTTCGGCGGTATCCAAAACAAGATCAACTTTTTGGGACATGTCATTGAGGTCAGCCAGTACCGCACTGATTTCGTCCTCAAACATGCTGCCTCGAACTTGGGCGAGGAAAAGTCCCACCAAGTAGGTCGCTGTGATCTGGGTGAGAAATGCCTTGGTGGATGCAACAGCAATCTCGGGGCCTGCGTAGGTGTAAACCACGGCATCAGATTCCCGCGGGATAGTGGAGCCCACCGTGTTACAGATTGCGAGGGTGCGAGCACCCTGTTCCTTCGCATGGCGCAACGCCATGAGGGTGTCCATGGTTTCACCCGACTGTGAAATCGCGATCACGAGTGCATCAGGACCAACGATCGGATCGCGGTAGCGGAATTCGCTGGCAAGTTCTACATCAACCGGCAAGTGGGTCCAGTGCTCAATGGCGTACTTAGCCAACATGCCAGCGTGGGCAGCGGTACCGCACGCGACAACAATTACTTTGTTGATCTCACGCAGGAGTGCAGGATCAATACTGAGTTCATCTAGTGTGATGTGGTGGGATTCATCAATCCGACCCAAGAGTGAATCTTTCACCGCTTTGGGTTGCTCATAAATCTCTTTCAGCATGAAAAGATCGTGCCCACCCTTTTCCGCTGCCGAGGTGTCCCAATCAATGGTGAATGGCTTCACTTCCACTGGGTTACCGGAGAAATCGGTGACCTCCACCGATTCAGCGCGCAAAATCACGATCTGGTCCTGCCCGAGCTCTAATGCGTTCTTGGTGTGTTCCACGAACGCCGCAACATCGGATGCCAGGAAGTTTCCATCCGTGCCGAGACCAACCACCAGTGGGGAATTCCGGCGAGCACCGACGACCAGGTCTGGTTGCTCGCGGTCAATCGCCACCAGAGTGAAGGCGCCCTCCAGTCGGGAACACACAGCCTGCATGGCGAGGGGGAGGTCGTTGCCCATCTCCGGGAGGATGTGGGCCAGTAGGTGGGCCACGATCTCGGTATCGGTTTCCGATTCCAGAACCACGCCCGTGCCCTCGAGTTCGGTGCGAAGCCGTTGGAAATTTTCGATGATCCCGTTATGGATTACCGCGATGCGTCGATCGGAACTGACATGTGGGTGGGCATTGCCGTCGGTGGGTCCACCGTGGGTTGCCCACCGCGTGTGCCCAATGCCGGTGGTGGAATCCGGCAGCGGATCCGATCCGAGCAGGGTCTCTAGATTGGCCAGTTTGCCGGCCTTTTTGCGAATCTCTAGGTGACCGTCAGCGACAACCGCGACACCCGCGGAGTCGTATCCGCGGTACTCCATGCGGCGCAACCCAGCAACGACCACTTCCAGGGCCTGCTTCTGCCCGACATAACCGACGATTCCGCACACAGCCCCAGCCTACTGCCCGAGCGCCGGAGCCCCCTTTTCCTCGCGGCTGGTTCGGGATATATGTCAGAGAGCGAGTTCAGCGGTGATCACGCGAGCAAGTTGCTCGGCCACCCGCTGGGCGGCCACCTGACTTTCTGCCTCCACCATCACTCGGATCACCGGTTCGGTCCCGGACGGACGCAAGAGGATGCGACCACTGCCGTCCATGGCACTCTCGAGCAATTCGACTTCAGCTGCGATTCGCTGATTGGACTCCAGTGCATCGCGATCAACACCGCTGACATTGATGAGAACCTGGGGCATTTTTTCCACCACGCCCGCGAGTGTAGCCAGCGTGGACCCGGATTGGGCGACTCTTTGCAGAAGGTGCAATGCGGTGAGAACGCCGTCCCCTGTTGTACCAAATTCACTCATGACCACGTGGCCACTTTGCTCACCACCCAGGGTGTACCCGTTGGCACGCATTTCCTCGAGGACATAGCGATCGCCGACCGCGGTTGCCACCACGGTGATTCCGGCACTGCGCATGGCATGGTTGAAACCCAGGTTGGCCATGACGGTACTGACCACAGTAGTGCCCATCAGTGTGCCGGACTCAGCTTTAGCTATGGCCAGGATCCCCAGAATGTGATCCCCATCTACGTCGTTGCCCTGTGCGTCAATGGCCAGGCACCGATCAGCGTCACCATCAAAGGCAATACCAGCATCAGCACCGTGTTCCACAACAGCAGCCCGAAGGTCATCTATATGCGTACTTCCGCAGCCCTCATTGATATTGAGTCCGTTGGGTGAGGCATGAATCGCAATGACGGTGGCACCAGCTCGGCGTAGAGCTTCAGGACCAACAGTGGACGCGGCACCATTGGCGCAGTCCACCACCACCGTGAGTCCCGCCAGTGGGGTTTCACTCGACAGGGTGCTCAACAGGTGCGCGACAAAGTCACTCGCGGCTTCCGGGTCATGAACCACGCGGCCGACTCCCCCGCCGGTTGGTCGATCCCAGGGTTCACCGATACGCGCTTCAATGGCTGCTTCGAGGGAGTCGTCGAGCTTGTGCCCACCTCGGGCAAAGAACTTAATGCCGTTATCCGGCATGGGGTTATGCGAGGCGGAGAGCATGACACCCAAATCCGCATCCGTGTGGGCGGTGAGGAATGCCACAGCGGGTGTGGGAAGTGCACCCACGAGTGTGACATCTATTCCGGCGCTGGCAAGACCAGCCACAACAGCAGCTTCCAGGAATTCGCCGCTGGCTCGCGTGTCCCGACCCACGATTGCTCGAGGTCGGTGACCCGCGAAAACACCAGCATCGGCGAGGACATGCGCAGCCGCTACCGACAAATCTACTGCGAGTTCGGCGGTGAGATCTTTGTTGGCTAAGCCTCGGACACCGTCGGTACCGAAAAGGCCCATGCAATTAGCGCTTGCTGTATTGCGGAGCCTTGCGAGCCTTCTTCAGACCGTACTTCTTACGTTCCTTGGCACGTGGATCACGCGTGAGGAATCCGGCCTTTTTCAGGGTCGGACGGTTTCCATCTGCATCGATGTCATTCAGCGCGCGGGCTACACCTAAACGGAGCGCACCGGCTTGACCACTGGTGCCACCACCGTGCAGTCGGGCAATGACATCGAATTTACCGATGGCGCCGAGTGACACAAAGGGCTCGTTCACGATTTGCTGATGCACCTTGTTGGGGAAGTAGTCGCCCAATTCGCGACCATTGATCTTCCACTGTCCGGTTCCTGGCACCAAGCGAACGCGTGCAACGGCTTCCTTGCGACGTCCGGTTGCGTTAGCGGGTGCCACAACAACGTCACGGCTAATGACCGGCTTGACGCTCTCGCTGGTGTACTCCGAGGGAATTTCCTCGAAATCTTCTTCGATGATGTCTACTTCAAGATCTGACACGACGGTGGTCCTCTCCTGTGCGCTTACTGCGCGACCTGGGTAATTTCAAAGGGCTGGGGGTTTTGCGCAGCATGCGGGTGTTCGGAACCGGCATACACCTTGAGCTTGGTCAGCTGTGCGCGTCCGAGCTTGTTATGAGGAATCATGCCCTTGATCGCTTTTTCAACAGCGCGCTCTGGATGTGTTTCCAATAGTTCCGCGTAACTGGTTGCGGTGAGACCACCGGGGAAACCAGAGTGACGGTAGGCCTTCTTCTGTTCCAACTTGGAACCGGTCAGCGCCACTTTGTCAGCATTAATGATGATCACAAAGTCGCCAACGTCCATGTGGGGAACGAAGGTGGGCTTGTGCTTACCGCGCAGAAGCGCAGCAGCGTGAGTTGCGAGCCGACCGAGAACAACATCGGTGGCGTCAATGACATGCCATTCGCGAGTAATCTCGCTGGCTTTGGGGCTATATGTGCGCACGGGACGCTACCTTGCTTTCTCGTAGGGACTCGGTTTCTGCACTCACCACCTGGTTGGTGGTGAGCCGTACTGGGCACCTTCCGGGGTGTCCAGGCTGCGGTGTCACCCACAGCAGCAGCCCAGAGTACCCAAGGCGGGCGTGGGTGATCAAACCGGGTTACTCGGGTGCCTGCCTGGACACCTCTATATGGGGGGCCCGGTTATCTCCGGCGCCCGGAGCACAATGGGCGAATTGCCCGCTTGGTCGGTCGATCCTCAGCGCTGTCCCAACCATGTCCCCCACGAGGGGGTCGACCTACTCCGGGGAACTTCGGGGTGGTTGCCGGGAGAGCCATTCCTTAAATTCGCGATCCTGTTGCTCGCGCCAATTCGCCACGGCGTCTGCGAGTTCGGTGACATCTGCCGCAAAGAGGTGGGGGAAGCGAACCTGTTGGGCTAGGAGTAGTTGGCCAGTGATGCGTGAGTCGGCGAGGGCTCCGTGCCAGTCGTCCTCGGAAATCTCCAGTCCGTATCGAGCCACCGTCGGCTGCAACCGACGTTGCGCCTTACCTTTGACGTACTTGTCCTGCTGCCTATCAATGACATAAGGGCAGATATCAGCAACTGCACCAACGGGAGCCAAGCCAACTCGCACTAGGTTGGCGTCCAAGATGGCCCGGTCGAACTGGGAGTTGAAGCAGACAACGGGCAGACCGGAGTCCACCAAGAAGGATCGAATATCCGCGAGTGCCTCGCGCTGATCCCGCCCCTGAGTTTGACTGATCTCGTTCGTGATCCCGTGCACCTCGGTCGCCCGGGCTGGGATGTCAACGTCAACCTTGATCAGCCACTCCCGCGAGTCGGTCTCGACACCGTCCACGAATACGACAGCCGCCGCGGTCACAATACGTTCGGTGGCAACATCCACCCCGGTGGTCTCGGTGTCAAAAGCAATAAAGCCTCGATCCACCCATGTGCGCTCTGCTGACATATAGACAACGGTAGCGGGTAGATCTGACACACTACGTCCATGCCTGTTGTTGGAATCTCCTGCTATGTGGAGCCAGCTCGCTGGGGTGCCTGGGACATGCCCGCCGCACTCGTACCCGTGTGGTACCTCGATTTATTACACGCGGCGGGAGCCGACATTGTCATACTTCCACCCGAGCAGGATCCTGCGGTTCTCGACCGACTCGACGGACTAGTGCTCGTTGGTGGTGCTGATATTGATTCGCAGCGGTACGGACAGCAACCCCATGCCACCGCGGACACCCCGCGCACTTCCCGTGACAGTTCGGAGTTTGCGCTCTATTCCTATGCCCGCGAGCGCAATATGCCCTTCCTTGGAATCTGCCGTGGCCTGCAGGTCATGGCGATCGCTCACGGAGGTTCACTGATTCAGGACCTTCCCAGTGGTGAGGGCACTGTGGTGCATCGTGAACGCCCCGGCACATTCGTCACCCACTCGGCAACACTGGCACCGGACACCGTGATCTCCCAGATATACGGGTCCGAAAAGATTGCGGTGAACTCCTCCCACCATCAAGCTGTGGACTCCCCTGGTGATCTCACCGTGACCGGGTGGGCGCCGGACGGCACCATTGAAGTTTGTGAAAATACCGCTAACTCATTCTGTGTCGGGGTGCAGTGGCACCCCGAGCACCCGGAACGTCGGGAAATGGACCTGCCGCTCCTGCAGGCGTTTGTTACGGCAGCTCGCCTTTACAGCGGAGTGACATAAGCGCCAGAGATTCCACCATCCACCAGGAAATTGGACGCGGTAATGAATGAAGAATCATCGCTAGCGAGAAATGCCACGGCGGCAGCGATTTCCTCTGGTTCGCCAAAGCGACCAACCGGGATGTGCACTAGTCGCCGTGCCGCACGCTCTGGATCCTTGGCAAAAAGTTCCATCAGCAACGGAGTGGCCACAGGCCCCGGTGATACGGCATTAACCCGCACACCAGAACGCGCGAATTGCACACCTAGCTCCCGACTCATGGCCAAAACGCCGCCCTTAGATGCGGTGTAACTGATTTGAGAGGTTGCTGCTGCCATGGTGGCCACAAAGGACGCCGTGTTAATGATCGAGCCTTTGCCCTGGTCCAACATGATCGGCAACACCGCTTTGCAGCAGAGATACACAGAAGTCAGGTTCACCTCTTGTACTCGCCGCCATGCATCGATTCCGGTGTCAAGGATCGAGTCGTCGTCAGGGGGTGAGATGCCAGCGTTGTTGAATGCAATGTCCACGCTGCCGTAGGTGGACTTGGCTGTGGCAAACATGTTGTCCACTTGTTCTGCGTCCGTGACGTCCGTTTGCACGAACAGACCACCCACTTCATCCGCCGCGGCTTGACCGGCGGCAGGGTCAAAATCCCCAATGACAACGTGCGCACCTTCGTCGGCCAACCGGCGTGCGGTGGCCAGACCGATTCCACTCGCTCCGCCAGTAATGACGGCGACGCGGTCTTCTAATCGACGACACTTGCTATCTGACATTTCGCTCCTTTGCCATGTGGTCCGTGTGACCGCTGTGTTAATCCTCAGTACTGATAAAGACGTTCTTGGTTTCGGTGAATGAGTCGGGTGCGTCGGGGCCGAGTTCGCGTCCCAGACCCGAGCGCTTGTATCCACCAAATGGCGTCCAGTAGCGAACGGAGGAATGCGAGTTGACCGAGAGGTTACCGGATTCAATCCCCCTCGATACCCGAATCGCCTTGCCAATATCGCGGGTCCAAATGGAACCGGACAAGCCATAATCCGAGTCGTTTGCCAGACGAATGGCATCGGCTTCGTCCTCGAATGTGGTGACGGCAACGACCGGGCCAAACACTTCCTCACGGAATAACTCGGAGGTCGGATCGACCGGGGCAATCACCGTGGGCGGGAACCAGAACCCTGGTCCGTTGGGGCAGGATCCTTGGAACGCAATCAGGGACGGATCCGGCATGAAACCGCTGACACTCTCCCGATGCGCCGCCGAAATAAGCGGGCCCATTTCCGTGGACTCTAGGTTCGGATCGCCCACAGCAAAGCGGGTGACCGCCTGCTCGAATAACTCCATGAACCGATCAAAGGCGCTGCGCTGCACCAGGATCCGTGAACGAGCGCAACAGTCCTGACCCGCATTGTCAAAGACGGACGAAGGTGCGCTCGCCGCGGCCTTTTCCAGATCCGAATCAGCAAACACCACGTTGGCACTCTTGCCACCCAGTTCGAGTGTGACACGCTTCATCTGAGGCGCAGCACCAGCCATGATCTGCTCACCCACCGCGGTACTGCCGGTGAAAACAATCTTGCGCACGAGGGGGTTGTCCACGAACCGCTGACCAACAACGGATCCTTTGCCCGGAACCACCGTGAAAACTCCTTCAGGGATGCCGGCTTCGAGAGCCAACTCGCCGAGACGAATGGCGGTCAGTGGAGTTAATTCAGCCGGCTTGAGAACCACCGTGCACCCAGCCGCCAATGCTGGTCCCAGCCCCCATCCGGCAATCGGCATGGGAAAATTCCACGGAACAATAATTCCCACGACACCGACCGGTTCCTTGAACGTGATGTCAATGCCGCCGGGAACGGGAATCTGTCGACCAAAAAGTCGCTCGGGTGATCCGGCGTAGTACGCCAACACATTCGCCACATTGTTTGCTTCCCAGCGTGCGTTACCAATTGTGTGACCGGAGTTGGCAACTTCTAACTGCGCCAGTTCTTCGACGTGATCGCGCACAACATCAGAGAACCGTCGCAACAGATTCGCCCGATCCCCCGGAGCCACGGCCTTCCATGCGGGTAATGCCGCATGGGCCCGCGCAATAGCCTGGTCCGTTTGGTCCCGGTCGTAAGACGGAACACTGGCAATAACCGCTTCCGTCGCGGGGTTAATGACATCGTGCATGTTCACTCCTGGGGTGTCAGGTTGGGAATTTCAGGTTGGAGATTTCAGGGCGGAAATGAGGCGTCGATAAAAGTCTAATGAGCGAGTGCGGTTTATATTCGCTCGAAGGAGCGGAATCGCTCCCAGTCGGTGACCGAACGACCGAAGTCCTCGATCTCCACGCGCGCCATGTTCGCATAGTGCTCCTGCACCTCCGCGCCGAATACGTCACGCACCCACGCGGACCCCGACCAATCGGCCACCGCTTCCGGCATGGACGTGGCTACCTGATCGGATTCCAGTTCATAGGCATTGCCCACGACCGCGTCTTCGAGGGATAGCTGGCGTTCAATGCCGTCGATCCCGGCCGCGATCATGGCGGCTACGGCAAGGTAGGGGTTCGCGTCTCCCCCCGGCAATCGATTCTCCAGCCGCAGTGACTGTCCGTGTCCGACAAGTCGGAAGGCACAGGTGCGGTTATCTCGGCCCCAGCGGATCGCCGTGGGAGCAAAGGAACCTCGGGCGTAGCGCTTATACGAGTTGATCTGCGGCGCATACATCAGCGTTAACTCACGCGCATGGGCCAATTGACCAGCAATGAATGCTCGACCCAGGTCGGACATGCCATCAGGTGAATCCCCCGCCATAACCATGGACCCGTCCGTCCCGCGGAAGGACAGGTGAATGTGGCAGGAGTTACCTTCCCGCTCATTGAACTTGGCCATAAAAGTCAGCGCCATGCCTTCCTGCGCGGCGATTTCCTTGGCACCGTTTTTGTACACACTGTGGTTGTCGCAGGTGCGTAGTGCGTCGAGGTACTTAAAAGCAATTTCATGTTGACCTAGGTTGCATTCACCTTTGGCGCTTTCCACGATCATGCCGGCGCCGGCCATGTCCCGGCGAATTCGACGCAATAAGGGTTCAATCCGAGCAGTGCCCAACATGCTGTAGTCAATGTTGTACAGGTTTGCCGGGGTCAGGTCCCGGTAACCTGCGAGCCAGGCTTCTTCATAGGTGTCATTAAAAACAATGAACTCCAGTTCGGTACCGACAAACGCACCCATACCCATGTCGTGCAGACGATCCAGCTGCTTTTTCAGAATCTGTCGAGGTGACGGAGCAACGGGCTGGTGATCCGTTGTCTCCAGATCACACAAAATGCCCACTGTTCCGGGTTGCCACGGGATGCGGTGGAGTGTGGAGACATCCGGTTTCATGACCATATCGGCGTATCCGCTGTCCCATGAGGACATGGCGTATCCGGGCACGGTATTCATTTCAATGTCCACAGCCATCAGGTAGTTACACCCTTCGGTGTGGGCATCGAGCACTTCCTCTAGGAAGTAGTCCGCATCAATGCGCTTACCCTGGAGTCGACCTTGCATGTCGGTAATCCCCACGGCAACAGTGTCAATCTTTCCCTCGGCAATCTCTTGTCGAAGAAGATCAACGGTCAACGGTTCCGGACGAGCCATAACAAACTCCTCTGATAACTGACTAACTCAATGGTGGACGACGTAGGGTGAAGGGGATCATCCAATCCCCTTCACCCTATCCGTTCGGTAGCCGCTTATTCTCGGCTAAATAGTTCCTTCGTCCGTTTCGATGATCGTCTCGGTGACGTCGTAGCCTTCCGTTTCCGGATGCCCATGCACACCACCGGTCATGGCGTACTCCTCTTCCGGCGAGAGCACCAGGCGGCTCCGACCAAAGAGTGCAAAGAGCACCAACCCGGCGACATAAACGATCGCAACCCAGAGGATCACCCCGCGGTAGTCCTCATTGAATGGCATCAATACCAGAGTGACGAGCGAAATAATGCCCGCCACTAAGGCACCCCACAGTCCCACCGGACTGCGGTACGGACGATCAACGTTGGGGAACTTGCTGCGTAGACGCAGGAAGGCCAACATCTGAGCCACATAGGCAATCACCGCACCGAACACGGCGATCAGCAGGAGTGCACCGGCGGCAGCGACGGGATCGCCTTCGTAGACCCACTCACCGAGACCAAAGATCAAGGCCACGCCGACAATTCCGCTCGCCAGGAGTGCAACCCATGGCGCTTTGGTCTTGGCTCCCGTTAGTGACAGGAACTTGGGGTAATACCCGGCCCGGGACAGCGAGTACACATTGCGTCCGGCAGCGAACATGATTCCTTGGAAGGACGCAACGAGACCCGCGAGCGCCATCAACGACAGAAGAGCCGCGATATTGCTATCCGGGAATATTGCTCGGAATCCGTCAAGAATCGGTTCACCGGATTCGGAAATGGCCGCCGAGCCTAAGACACCCGGGTTCAGGATCAGCACGAGGAATGCGGTGACCAACAGTGTGAACATGCCGGCAATCGAACCCTTGGGAATGTCCTTTGCCGGGGTGTGGGTTTCTTCCGCTGCCAGCGGCAATTCCTCGATCCCGAGGAAGAACCAAATCGCAAACGGCATAGCGAGGAAGATTCCCAGCACGCCAAAGGGTAAGAAGGTCGAGTTCCCTGCTTCGGGAACAATATCCATCAGATTGTCGGTGCTGAATTTGCCGGAGAACAACGCTGTGACAAAGAAGATCAGCAGCACAGCCAGGGAAATAATGGCAATGACAAATGCGAATCGGAATGACGCTGCGGCTCCAACGGAATTCAGTCCCACAAAAATTCCGTAGAAAATGATCACCCATAACCACAGCGGCCAGGACACATCAAAGAGATCCGTGAGAATCGCATCCGCATACAAACCGGCAAATGTGCCCACCACCGCTGTGGTAATGACGTATTCGATTGTTTCGGCAAAGCCGGTGAAGAAACCACCCCACGGGCCGAATGCTGAGCGGGCAAATGAATACGCCCCACCGGTGTGGGGCATGGCCGCGGACATTTCCGAGATGCTGTAGATCATGAGCAAATACATTCCGCCAATGATGATGGTGGCAATCAACATGCCGCCCCACCCAGCTTCTCCGATACCCAGGTTCCATCCGGAGAAATCACCGGAGATAACGGCGGCAACGCCTAATCCCCAGAGCGCTCCGGCGCCGGCGTACCTTTTCAGTCCCCGTTTTTCGAAATATTCCTTGCCAGCGTGGGTGTATGAAACCCCGCCCCCCGCAGTCACTTTGTCGGTCATTGATCCTCCACATGGGCAGTAACTTGGACGTGAGTGCGTCTCACTAGTGCACAAAGTAGAGATTCAGCGTGCAAAAATCCCGACATTTCGCCAACTTGTGCCCTTGTGAAATCCTTCACGCGGCCGTTTCCCTCAGGAATTCCGGGCAAAAAAATTCATCTTCCGTGCCACGCACATCCGCGTGTCACGCCAAGGTAACCCACACTTTGCGGAGTGGTTCGGTAATTGTCCAGGTGGTCTGCGACCCCGCGGGCAGGATCCCCACCGTTCCCGGTGCGAGCTGAATACTCCCGCCGTCACTGCAGGTCACACTGCCCCGACCCGAGATCACCACGAACACTTCTTCGACCTCGGTGTCGGTGGAAACTCCCACCGAGTGTTCCCATACCCCCACTTCCATATCCCCCTCGGTGTCCACCGCCGCTACAGCGGAGGTGACCCCGTCGCTCACCGCCAGCGCAGGATCGAGGGGGACGTGGGTGAAACGGTGGGATTCTTCAATGGAGGTGGCGTCAAACCCGCGGATCATCTAGCAAAGATACTTGATTAACCCCAGCGCGGTTGCGCGGTTTCCGTGACAGATCGATCACTACCCACGTATATGAACCGATCAAAATTCTTGGCGAACCACCGGTCATGGGTGACGGCAACAACCGTGCCGTCAAATGCATCCAGTCCGCGCTCTAATGCTTGGCCGCTGGCCAGATCCAAGTTGTCCGTTGGTTCGTCGAGCAAGAGGAGTGTTGCGCCACTCAGTTCCAGGAGCAGAATCTGAAAGCGAGCCTGCTGGCCGCCGGACAGAGTGTCAAATTTCTGCTCACTGGACTCGGCGAGTTCATAACGGTCCAACGCCCGCGCTGCCTGTTCCCGAGGCATGCCATCTCGGTGACCGTCGCCGCGATGCAGAATTTCACTGAGGGTGCGACCTGCCAAGTCGGGGCGAATGTGTGTCTGGGCAAACCACCCGGGCCGAACTCGGGCACCAAGCACCGCTCTCCCCCGGTGTCGAACAGAAGGAATGTCAACATCGCCCACGGGCTGATGCTCAATATCGGGATCGGATCCCCCCAGGGCCAGAAGCCGCAGGAGGTGGGACTTCCCGGTGCCGTTATTCCCGAGAACGGCTAATCGTTCCCCGTACCAGACCTCCAGGTCAAAGGGTTCGGTTAAATCCGTTAGTTCCAGATTTTCAATGACCACAGCACGTTTGGCCGTCCGGCCCCCTTTGAGTCGCATGGAGATCTTTTGTTCGCGTGGAACAGCGGTCGGCGGACCCTTCTCCTCGAACTTGGCGAGTCGAGTTTGCGCCGCTTGATACCGGCTAGCCATTCCGTCGTTGTACGTTGCTTTGACCTTCAATGTCAACACGAGTTTCTTCAGTTGGGCGTGTTCTTCATCCCACCGGCGCTTGAGTTCCTCGAGGCGACTAAATCGGTCTGCGCGCGCCGATTCAAAGTTACGGAAACTCCCACCATGAACCCACGCCGTATTTCCCGCCGCACCCAACTCCAAACTAACAATATGCGTTGCAGCATTGCTGAGTAATTCACGATCATGGGAGATCAACATGACCGTCTTATTCGTTTCCTGTAATTGCTTCTCCAACCAGATTTTCCCTGGGACATCGAGATAGTTATCCGGTTCATCGAGAATGAGCACTTCCGATTTATCCCGCAGCAGATACTCGAGAACAATGCGTTTCTGTTCACCACCGGAAAAGCTGGCAACCTGGCGGTTTTTCACACTTTCGTAGCTCTTACCCAGCGCACTAGTGGTGACAACATCCCACAGCACCTCAGCGTCGTAACCTCCCGCATCACCGAAATCCGCTAAGGCTTGGGCGTACTTCATTTGACATTTCTCGCTGTCGTCGTCCATCAAGACGAGTTCAGCCTGATCAACGGCAGCAGCAGCCTGGCGCAATGCCGGAGGGCTCACCTGGAGTAAAAGATCACGCAACGTTCCTTCCGTCATGTGACCAATGAACTGATGCATCACCGCGAGGTGACCGGTGTACGTAACCTGCCCCTCATCTGGAACCAGATCACCCGCTGCAATTCTGAGCAGGGTCGTTTTACCAGCACCGTTCGGACCAACCAAGGCCGCCACCGCGCCCTCCGGAATGCGAAAGGTGACGTCGTTGAGCAGCACCCGACCGTCAGGCAAGGTATAGGTGATGTGGCTGACATCTATGTGAGACATGGGGTAGTTAGCGTAGTGAAATAACAAAAATGACGACAATGTGGCGCCCGCGGCGAATAAAGTTGGGCGGAGGGGGACCAACGAAAGGAAGCCATGCGCCGTATCGTGATTGCCCTCACCGTTGCCCTCACACTGACAGTGCCCGCTCCAGGTGCCACGGCCGCACCTCAGTCCTATGACATCAACGCGGCGACATTCACTAGTTCCACTCCGCCGGCGTCAGCCCCGCTGGGTGTCTCACCCGAAGTTTTTCTCGATGCCCCCACCGGCACGTATTACCTGATCACTACCTCCATGCCTCCCACGCAGTACCGCTCCACGGACGGGATCACCTGGACACCCGTGGGTAATCAACTCCCCATGGGAATGGATTGGTCGATCGTGCAAGAGGGTCCGGCAAGTTACCGGTTGTACTACGCCGAAATGACGCCGCCCGCGCCCGGG